>ONVN01000015.1 GCA_900321295.1 uncultured Eubacteriales bacterium | reverse complement strand
ATATGCGGATTTCGGGTATCCAGCCCGTTGCGAATATCAGCCGGCTCCGGCATGTGGTGCTGTTTGACTGCGGCCTGAACGATTTCAGTGCGCTGGAGAACTGTCCCTGGCTGGAAACCCTGGATATCGGACTCAATGATCTGACGGACCTGAAGCAGGTTGGTTTTCATCCGAACGTCCGGTTTCTCGGGGCTATGTGGCTGAACATGAAAAATCTGGACGGACTTGCTGAGCGGATGCCGAAACTGCAGCAGATCACCCTCCAGTACAGTACGTTCAAGGACCTGTCGGGCCTGAAACTGCTCCGTCACTTGGAAACGGTTTATGTGCTCAGTGAGCAGGAAGAAGCGGTGAGAGCAGTGCTGGAAGGGGCCGACGTGGAAGTCCGGGTGACGGAAAACTGAAAACATGCTTTTCTCTGAGGTGGGCAGGCTGCCCACCTTTTTTCAGTGGTGCTGTGCTACAATTTAAGGGATTATATGAAGCAGCATAAGGGAAGACGGCCCGGAAGCCGGCAGAAACACTGCCGTGCTGCCGGAGTCACAGGCTGTGAAACAAAAAAGAATCTGCGGGACAAAGGAAGGATGCACGATGAAGAAGCTGTTCTGGAAACTGCTCGCTGTTACAGCTGCACTGCTCCTGGCATGCTGTGCGGCCGTTGTGTTGGATGACGCACAGATGGAGTCTGCCGCTGCGGACGGCGTGCTGGCACCGCTGAATATTCAGCTGACCAGCAGCACCGTGAACCGGGGCGATTTTCTGGAAATTCAGGTCCTGAACCTCTCGGACTATGCGCAGTATGCGCTTTTCGGGCAGTACAGGATTACGGCCTATGCCTCTACGGAATACTGGAATGACGGTGTATCGTACCAGTGCAATCCCTGGGGATACATCCGGATTCCCACACAGAATCTGAATCCCAGTGAACTCCTTGCAGCTGAGGATCAGGGACAGTTTACCGTCACCGTTCAGGCATATGACGGCAACGGGAACAGTGTCACGGAAGAGAGCAGATTCACGGTTATTGAACCGGACGCAGGGGAACTGTACTTCAGGGTTTCCGACACGGTGGCCGTGACCGGAGCGGATTATTTCATCACGGCATACGCTCCGGGAGCTGACCGTATCGAAGTCTATGATACCTATGATGATGTGAAGTTCACGTCGGACGGATACAATCTGGACCCGGCGGATGGCCGGGGCAGGTGGTCGGACGGCTATAACTTCCGCGGTGATTTTTCTTACTGGGCAAAGGCCTATTTCTACGATGAGGATACCCAGGATACCTATGAGATGGTTTCCGATACGCTGACGGTGCATGTGACCGCGGAGACGGACGTACCGGTTGTTCCTGTGGTGATGGACCAGATTCTGACTGCAGGGGATGATCTGGTATTCCAGGTTCCGGGCCTGACAGGCTACAGCAACTGGAATCTCAGGGTTCTGCGGAGAAGTGACCGCGAGAACCAGATCCATAATTACCGCTCCCAGTATGAGGAAACCCATGCTCCGATGGTGGCTGGCGAAACCTATGAAATCCGGATTCCGACGGCGTATACCTGGATGGAAGATGACGGTAATGGAAATCTGCATCAGGTGACAGATTACATTCTTGAACCGGGCGAAGCCTATAATGTGGAACTGGGATTCTTCCAGTACAACAAGCATGGATACAGTTTCGATGTACCGCTGCTGGTGGTCGGGAACGATACCGTTCAGGATGCGGTGGAACTGACGGTCAATGGCCAGACCGGCACCTTCCATGCCGCTGCGCATCAGGACATGCACATCGACGTCCAGGGTCCGGCAAATGCCACGGGACTTCTGGTCTTCGAAGGAAATGACTGGCGCTTCCATGAAGGAAACCAGTGCTCCTATGACTGGGGATGGTGGACATTGAGCCATATCCCTGAATACCTCTTCTATGCAAAGTATACGACCGACCCGATTCCGGATACGGAGTACGACTGGCATGACCTGAACTTCCCGGATACGGTGAGCAATGTGGTCCGTGTGATCAATGACACACAGGGCTATCTGCCCGTTCCTGAATTCACGCTGAACACGGACAGTAACGGGGCCATCACGCGGGGCGACTGGCTCGAGGCGGATATCACAAACCTGAGCGACTACAGCAGTTATCCGGACGTCCGTTTCTATGCTACGGTGTACGACGCCCTGACAGGCGAAGGATTCGGCGGACGGTATTTCTGGGACGGCACGGCACCGGTCCGGATTCCGACGTGTAACCTGGATCCTGCAAACCGTACGGAACCTTTCACCATTGATGTGACCTCCACCGCGGGACCGGGATGGTACAGAACAACCGGATATGCACAGTTCCAGGTGGAGGAACCCGCAGGTCAGAATGCTGTCTTCACTGTCAGCCCGACGGAGGTTGCGACCGGAGCGGATTACACCCTCAGCCTGTATGCACCTGGCGCAGCCGAATACCGGATCTTTAAAGACGGGGAATCCTATGTCTGGGAAAGCGGGATGGGCGGCGTCCTGGTGAAAAACTGGAGCGAAGACTTTTCGGGAATCCGGATTTATGAAGCAGAGGTCCGCTATGAAAACAGTCAGGAATGGACCCCTGCAGGCTCGGTTCAGGTCACGGTTACGGCGCCGAATGGAGCGATGCCTGTTCTGACTCTGGATGCGCCGGTCTTCCTGGAGGAGGGCGAGGACCTCGTTCTGGGCTGGGACGGCATAGAAAGCGTGGACAACGCCGACCTGACCGTGTGGCGCAACAGGGACGGAGAGCGGGTATGGCATGCCTGGGGAACGCAGAAGAGCTTTACCGTCAGCGCTGTTCAGCCGAATGAGACCAGCGGCATGGAACTGTTCCAGCAGCCTGGATCCCCTGTGCTGGAAGCCGGAGAAGACTACAGGTTCCGGTTTGAGTTCTTCAAAAGCGGATATGAAGGCCAGGTACTGGAAGGCTGCGTGTACATCGTCGGACAGGACGAGGAACAGGTGCAGGGTGCCCTGAGCCTGAAACTTGACGGAAGCGATGCTTTCCTCCAGGAATTCGAAGCTCAGATCCCTGTTACGGTTACCGTGGAAGCCCCCGGTGCAACAGGCATCCGTGTACTCGACCCGAACCGGCTCGGCAGCAGGACAGAACCGGAGGAGAATGACTGGGCATATTTTGACCGGAACAATTTCTGGAACAGTCTTGAATCGACATGGCGTTTTGATCTCGGTGCCAGGAGGATTCTGGCGCAGGCACGATATGACGATTATGAGGATATCCGGGAAGCGGACGCGGGAGATAACCCGTGGACCGCATGCAGCAATGATATCCTGCTCGGCGTTTTCTCCAACGGACGGGAGACGCCGTCCCCTGTTGTGCAATTGAGCAGCCAGAGTGTGGCACGCGGGGAATGGCTTACGCTGACGGTCTTCCCTGAAAACCCTGGAGAATGGTACTGGGCAGACCTGAGCCGCGAGGAGGAAAGCCCTGATTCGTGGCTGGGTCATTTCGACTTCAATGACTCCAACCAGGCCTGGATCAACACCGTCGCCCTGGAAACGGGAACCTACCGACTGGAAGTATTCACAGGCGCTGTTGGGTTCGCACGGAATGGAAAGACGACGCTCTCTTTCACGGTCACGCAGGGAAGCGCGAACAATCCGGGCATTCTGGTCAGCGGGAACAGTGTGGAAGCAGGCCGGGACATCTTTCTGTGTGCCTATGCACCGAATGCAGACCGCATGCGGCTTGAAATCACCTGTGAAGAGAATCCGGAATATTATGATTGGCGCGAATGGAACGGCGGCGAAGAACCGGTTCATGACCGCCTGACGCTTAATGAACCGGGAACGTACTGTTTTGAACTGAAAGATACAGGAACCGGAAACCCCATCGGCATCCCGGTGACCGTCACTGTGACGGAGGGGCTCGGTGTGCTGACGAGGGCGGACCTTTCCACACTGCCCGGGTCGGTCATCAACGGGCAGGCGTTTGCGGGGTCGTTCTCCGTTGACAGCCGTGCGACGGGATTGTCCGTGGATGTTGATTACATACCGGACGACGGGAGTCCATGGCAGAGGGTGTACCATGCCGACCGGATGCGAGGTGACGCGAACTGGACTGCCCTGAATCTCCCGGGCAGCACCCTCACAAGAAACGGCGTCTACTGTGTCCATGTCTTCACCTATGCACCTGGATACCAGGGCGGGGATAATCAGACGGCATTCATTGTCCAGCCGCAGGGAAGCGGAACGCCGGTCTCCCTGACGGTCAATGGCAGTAACAGCGATCTTGCCGACTGGCCAAGCTCTTCGGATCTGCACGTTGTTGCTCAGGCGAACGGTGCAACGGCCATCCGCCTGCTGCGGGACGGCCGGTGGTGGGACTGTCAGGACGCCAGAAACGGCCAGGCAGAATGGCACACCGGATTCGGGGACGGGGACTATACCCTCATTGCCCAGATGACCACCGCGGACCCGGTATGGCGCGCGGAAGATTTTGACTGGGGGAACTTTGACTGGAATGACCTCGAATGGACGGGAATGAGCAACATCATCAAGGTGCATGTCAGCAGCCAGGGCAGCCTGACCCGGCCGGTCGTCACGCTGACACCGGCGGGCCCCACGTATACCTGTGGCGACATCATCACGGTAACGGTGGCCCCGCAGCCACATGCACAGTGGACCTGGGCCCAGCTGATGTATGCCCGGACAGACGGGGATGGAAACCGCTGGTTTGAAGATGTGCGGGATGGCCATTTTGACGGTGACTCCGACGGAACGACGATCCGGATTCCGACTTTCCTCTTCGAGCCCGGTGATTACTATCTGAAGGTCGGTATTGATGCAGAAGGCTGGGAAGGCAGAGATGCCTATGTTCCCATCACCCTGGAAGCGCCGTCCGAGCCGCTGGAGGCCATGCTGTTCCTCAGCAGGGAAACCATGCAGGCGAATGAAGGGCTCACAATCCATGCCATGGCACCCGGGGCATCCCATATGGAGCTGAGAATCACCTGGGACCGGGATCCCAACTGGCGTAATGATTATGGGAGCGACCGGGATTATGAACGGTGGGACTGGGGCTGCGGCGCCGGAGGTGTGTATACCTTCACCCTGCAATACTGGATGCCCGGATCGGACGATCCGCAGGTTCTTTCCCAGACACTGACGGTTCAGTCGCACGGAGAGCTGGAACAGCCGGTCATCACCGGCGTGCCCAGTGTTCTCTCTCTGGGACAGGGGATCAACGGCAGTTTCCAGGCCGTTCAGGGTGCTGAATGGTACAATGTGGGGATCCGCTATTCTGCGGACAATTGGGATTGGGAAGATATCATCAATGAAGACCGGCAGCCGGATGACCCCGGACTGACCAGTCTCAGCTTCGGAAGCAGCGTTTTCTCCAGATTGGGCTCCTATCAGCTCTGGGTGAACGCCGCTGCGACCGGCATCGACAATGGCTATCAGGAAATCGGGATTGAGGTCATTGATCCGCAGACCATCAATGGGAATCTGGTTCTGCGCGTGGACGGTCAGACCGACGGCACGCAGGTCGGAGAGATTTTCCTGCATCAGAGCCTGCCCCTGACGATCACGGCGCCGGAGGGTGTTACCGCGGTCCGAATCAGAAGCAGTGCACGATACGATTGGGAGTATTACGCTGTCATGTCGGAAGATGACCTGAACTTGGATTGGGGCTTCCATCAAGGCGGCTCTGATACACTGATTGCACAGGCGGCCGTGGATGCTGCTGTCACGGATTACTGTAATCTCCATGGCGGCATGTGGGATTTTGACTGGTCCCAGGTGAACTGGAGCATGACCAGCAATACCGTCACCGTTCAGGTGACAAAACTTGGCGATCTGGTGGCACCACAGGTCGATTTCGTAAGCCTGACGGTTCAGCGCGGAGCCATGCTGGAGTTTGATCTCCATCCGGTGGAGAACGCCTACAGCTATGGTGTCCAGGTCCGTCGGGCGGATGATGACTGGTGGGACTGGATTATCGATATGGATTATCCCCTGGATGAAACCACGAGAATTGCCGTGCCCACAGACATCCTTGAACCCGGAGAATACATGCTGCATATTGATCCCCGGTGCTTTGGCTGGAACGGGGACACGATCGGCTATCGGTTTACGGTCACGCCTCCGGCATCCCCGGTCAGCGGACCCATGTTCACGGTCAGCAAAACGGAACTCATCACCAGGGAACCGCTCACATTCTCCGTCTCTGCCCCCGGGGCTGAGGAAATCATCGTCTGTCAGGAGAACATGAACGAGGAGAACATCTGGTGGCAGGTTGGAGGGGAAACCCTGGTGGACCGTGTGACGCTCAACTGGGCAAAAACCTATCATATCCTTGCCTTTGCAAGGTATCCCGGTGAAGACGAATGGGAGCAGATCGGCCAGACTCAGAACGTCCATGTCACGGCACCGTACGGCACATTGGGCCTGACCTTTGATGCGCCGGAAAGTGTGCGGCCGGATGAGGCCCTGGTGATCAGCCTGCTCTGCGATTACAAAGGCGCAAATGCATCTGCGGAATGCTGGGCTTATGACGCTTTCACCGGTGCGGAACATTCAATGGAGTACATCTCCGATGTCCCGGAAGGAAACCTGCATCGGGTGACGTTCCGGCTTGCGGCGAATACCCTTTCATCTGGAACGTGCATCATCAGCGGTTATGTTTTTCCGAACCGGATGGGATATCAACTGGCCTATGAGGAAACCACAGTCCGTGTGGCGGAGGAAACCGTTCCGGGAACCCTGACAGTCAGCGGGAATCCGGTGGAAATTTTTGAGGACCTGACGATTACGGTCCATGCGCAGGGTGCTACCGCCGTTGCTCTCTGGGGCGACCTCTTTGGAATGGGCTGGCGCTATCAGACGGGGGATACCCTGACGGAAGTACAGACCATGTGGCAGGACGGGGAGTATCTCCTCTACGGCCTTTACACGACGGAACCCATTCAAACGGACGCACCGGACTTCAGCTGGGAGAACGTACACTGGACCGGAGCCACCAATTCGCTTTATGTGACGGTCAATCCGCCTACTGCGGCACTTGAACCCCTGAACTATACCCTCAGCAGCACGACGGTGCACCGCGGAGACGAGATTGTGGTCACCATCCTGAACAGTAATGCTGGCCTCACGAATGTGAGCTATGGCGCGAGCCTGAGCCCGGAGGAACCGTCTGATCAGATGCTTCCGTGGTATGGTGCCAATGCGCAGAAGGTCATTTATATCCCCACAGCGGAGGCAGCACCGGGCACATATGTGCTGAATATCTCGGCGAATGCCGTCAGCTGCCAGGGTCTGGTTGACCAAGTCGGGATTACCATAACGGCTCCGTCACCCAGGACACCGAATACCGTGCTGAATCTTCCTGCAGGACTGCAGAGAATCGAAGAGGAAGCCTTCGAAGGCGTCATGGCAGAAAAGATTGCCGTGCCGTCCGGTGTCAGCGTGATTGAATCCAGAGCTTTTGCCGATTGTCCGAATCTCTTTGCCCTGGATCTCCCGCAGGGACTGACCATTGCTCCGGATGCGCTGGAAGGATGTGCCCATGCGGTCGTCCTCTATGGTCCTGAAGGAAGCTACCTGCAGGCCTATGCAGACAGCGTGGACAATCTCTACTTCGTCCCTGTCAACTGATCCTTTGAATCCGGATGCCCATGCATGCGCCTCCGCGGAGTGATTCCGCGGGGGCGCTTTTTTGGGTGCTGTCCGGCTGCCGAGAAACCGCAAAAAGGGAAACAGCGCTTGTAGAACAAGGCTGTTCTCTGATAGAATGGACAGGATGATGAATAAATCACGAGGAACCGCTGCATATGCCAAGGATTCAGCATGGAAAAAATGGACAGGATGCACCGGGCAGCATGGATTCCCCCTGTTTCACGGGATGGCATCCTGAATCTCCTGAAGCACGGGCAGGGAGGAACGCTGATTTCCGGGAATGGCAGGAGAGAATCCGGAAGGGAGGAGCGGGCAGATGGCTTACAGTGAACGGATCAAGAATTTCAGCAAAATCCGGGATTATATGAGGGAGTTTTATCTCTACGGCTTCAAAAGCCGGGGAGAATACACCCAGAAGAGTGCACGCTCCTATGACGATGAGCGCAGACGGATGGAGAGTATTCTTGACGGGTACATGCATTTCCGTCAGACGCCGGAGGGCAGGAATGTGTTCCTGTCCATCGACAGCCGGGCTGTTCCGCACAACCCGCTCTTCCAGGCCTGGAAAGCGAAAAGCTTTACGGACGGAGATATCACCCTGCATTTCCTGATCTTTGATATTCTGTACAAACCGGACGTGCGCCGGACGCTCTCGGAAATCACGGAAGAGGTGGACAGGAAACTGGAGACTTTCGCCGAGCCGCGGGTCTTTGATGAATCGACGGTGCGCAAAAAACTGAAGGAGTATGTGTCCGAGGGGATCCTGGTGACGGAAAAGCGCGGAAAGACCCTCCTGTACAGGCGGTCGGATGACATGTGGGTCCCCGGAGCGGATGCCCTGGATTTCTTTTCAGAAGCTGCGCCGTGCGGCGTGATCGGTTCGTTCCTTCTGGACAAGGAGGAAGCCCATGAGGATGTTTTTGCCTTCAAGCATCACTATATTACCTCTGCCCTTGACAGCGAGATTCTGTGTACGCTGTTCCTGGCCATCCGGGAGAAGCAGGAAGTGACCATGGAAACGGTCCAGCGCGGAAAGGGCAATGTGCATGAACTGTGTGTCGTGCCGCTGCAGATCATGATCAGCGTTCAGAGCGGCAGGCAGTATCTGATGGCAGGCGACAAGCGTGTCCACCGCATCCGTTCCTTCCGGATGGACAACATCCTTTCTGCAGTTCCGGGCGGTGTCTGTCCGGATTATGATGTGTGGAGGACAGAATTTGAAAACATGCGCCAGCACATCTGGGGCGTCAGCACGCACAGTTTTTCAGGGGAGCGGATGGAGCATGTGGATTTCAAGGTGCAGTTTGCAGCGGATGAGGAACACATTCTGAAGCGTCTGGAGCGGGAAAAGCGATGCGGTAGAGTGGAGCGGCTGGATCGGCACACGGCGCGGTTTTCTGCGGATGTTTATGATGCCAGCGAAATGATCCCCTGGATCCGGACTTTCCTGTGCCGCATTACGGAAATCCATATCTCCAGCCCGGAGCTGCAGGCACATTTCCTTGAGGATATGCGGGAGATGTATGCCATGTACGGCGTGGAAGGCGGTGAAGGAGCATGATGGTTTTCAGTGAACTCTACAGTGCCTACTACAATGCCGTGGCCGAAATCCTGCGGAAAGCATCCGACCATCCGGTTTCCCGGCGTGAGATCACGGATATCACGCAGAAAGCAGCGTTCAGCGAGAGCATGCTGAGTATTGTTCCGGCACTGACCGGGGGAAAATGGCAGGTCCTGCGGGAAGACGGAACCGCTGTTCCGGACCATCCGCCCACCATGCCCCTGACGATGCTGCAGAAACGGTGGATCAAAGCGATTCTTCTTGATCCCAGAATCCGCCTGTTTGAGGAGGAGATTCCGGAACTTCCGGATGTGGAACCGCTGTTTACCCCGGAAGATGTCACGGTTGTTGATCGGTACGCTGACGGTGATCCCTATGAAGACGAGCACTACCGGAGACATTTCCGGCTGATTCTCAATGCCCTGAAACTGAAGTATCCGCTGAACGTTGAATACAGGACCGGAAAGGGGCGTACGGCGAGAACCGTCCTGATGCCGGAGCGGCTGGAGTATTCGGAAAAGGATGACAAGTTCCGGCTGATCGGGGAAGACGAGCGGCGCCTTGGCGTGATCAATGTCGGGAGAATCATCAGCATGCGGCCGTTTGCAGGTGTTCTGGAAAGGCCAGGGCATGTGAAAGCAGCCGGAAAGGCTTCGGTGGTCTTTGAGGTCAGGGATGAGCGCAATGCGCTTGAGCGTGTGCTGATGCACTTTGCCCATTTTGAGAAGGAAGCCGAAAAACTGGATGGAGAGCATTATCGGGTGACAGTTCATTATGACCGGGACGATGAAACGGAAATGGTCATCCGGATCCTTTCTTTCGGTCCCCTTGTGCGGGTTACGGGGCCGGAGGACTTTGTCGGACTCATCCGGGAGAGACTGATCCGGCAGAAAAATCTGGGGCTGTAGGCAGTCTTTTGGGGAAGAGAATGCCGCGGGACTGGCTGCAGCAGGAAGGAACCGCTTTGACAGCGGTTCCGATTTATTTCCGGGGCATCTTCTGCTGTAGTGCAGATCAGCTCGCAACTTTTTTTCCGGGAAAAGAAAAACAGCACGGAATACAATGGCACTGTCATCCGGAACAGAAGGTGTCCGGATGGAAAGACGCTGACAGCAATTCCTTGTGCTTCGGACTCACCATCCGTGAAGAAGCGTCTTGTGTTCAGAAAAGAAAAAACCGTGCGCCGGGCAAGATCTGAAGTCCGGCACACAGAAAGGAAAGAGCGATGTTCGAGATTCAGGGAAAGATCAATACGGCCGTCTGCTATGCTTCCGTGATAGAAGAAACGGCTGTGGAGCAGATCCGCCGCATGTGTGACTATGCACTGACGGAAGGAAGCAGAATCCGCATCATGCCGGACGTGCATGCAGGCAAGGGCTGTACGGTGGGAACCACCATGACGGTGGAAGACCGTGTCTGCCCCAACATTGTAGGTGTGGATATCGGATGCGGAATGTATACTGTCCGTATCCATGAGAAAGAAATCGATTTTGAAAAGATCGATGCAGCAGCGCACCGGATCCCCTCGGGCATGCGCGTGTGGGAAGGCCGCAAGGAACACTTTGACCTGACCGGCCTGCGGTGTTACCGTGCGCTCAGGGATGCAAGGCGGCTGGAGCGTTCCCTCGGCACCCTGGGAGGAGGAAACCACTTCATCG
Organism: uncultured Eubacteriales bacterium; assembly: GCA_900321295.1. Taxonomy (GTDB): domain Bacteria; phylum Bacillota; class Clostridia; order Christensenellales; family Aristaeellaceae; genus UBA2943. The sequence goes on along the minus strand of ONVN01000015.1, from coordinate 8,984 downwards.
AGATCGACAGGGCATCCGACGGCACCTTCTTCCTTGTCATTCACTCGGGAAGCCGGAACCTGGGAAAGCAGGTGGCAGAATGGTACCAGAATCTGGCCGTTGATCTGCATATGGGAAAGGAAGCATACTTCCGGGAGCGGGATGAGATTATTCGGACTTATAAGGAACAGGGAAGAAAGCAGGAAATTCAGGGAAAGCTCCTGGAGATGGAGCACCTTTTCCTCACAAAGCCCCTGTCGGTGCCGCCTGACCTGTGCTGGCTGCACGGCGAATACCTGCAGGATTATCTGCATGACGTGAACATCTGTCAGCAGTTCGCTGTCAGAAACCGGGAACTCATGGCGGAAATCCTGCTCGGCGAGGCAGGCCTGACCGGAGAGGATGCCTTCCATACAATCCACAATTATATTGACACGGAGGAAATGATCCTGCGGAAAGGCGCGATCGCTGCGCATGCGGGACAAAGGGTTCTGATTCCGATCAACATGCGGGACGGATCCGTCCTCGCCATCGGAAAGGGAAATCCCGAATGGAACTGCTCGGCACCGCACGGAGCGGGAAGGCTGATGTCCAGGAGCGAGGCAAGGGAAAAGCTCCGGATGGAGGACTACACCGCATCCATGGAGGGTGTGTATACCACGTCTGTGAATCCGGGGACCATTGATGAAGCGCCAATGGCGTACAAGTCGCTGAAGGATATCGTGGATGTGATCCGGGACACGGTGGAGATCGTGGACATCATGAAGCCTGTCTATAATTTCAAGGCAGGAGACGAAACAACGATACCGGCAGAATAAACAAGGCAGGGAGAGAAGTCCCCGATGCCGAAGAGCAGCAGGCCGCGCCGAAAGGCTGGCGGCCTGTTTTGTTTGTGTTTCAGGAGACGGAAGAAAGGATGCGTTGGCCCCGGCTGCCGGATTCAGGGCAGAAAGTGAATCTCTTTAGGCGTCTGAAAAGGGAGATTCTTTTCTGCCCTGCAGAAAAGCCCTGTATGGAAGTGTGATTCCTTCCATGCAGGGCTTCTGCAGGGTTTTCCTCTCTGGATGAGGAGGCTTACTTGCTCAGTTTTGAACGGACCCAGGTGAAAGCAGGAATCACCAGGACCAGGATGCCGAGATAGCCGATATAGGTGGTGCCCTGCTGCAGGAGGGCTTTCATGCCAAAGGAAGCACCAAGGGCGGCCACACCAAGCAGAATGACCGTGATCACGGCTCTGCGTGCCTGCAGGTTTTTGATGCCGCTGAACAGCTTGTCAAAGCGGCGGCAGCCTGCATTGGCAAGGCCTGCGGCACTGGTGAGCACGGCGAGGGTCATGAGGATGACAAACAGCCAGGTCAGCCAGGGCATGCCCAGACGTCCGAGAACGGCCATGATCGGAACAGCGACAACACCGGGATTGCAAAGATCCGGGATGATGGTGACATAGCAGAAGAGCGTGAAGGCGATGGCGATCATGAGCACGACGGTGATGATGTAGCCGGCGATAATGGCCTTCCTGGTCTCCTGTCTGGATTCCAGAAGGTCAGCGACGGACATGACGTTGAACGCGATGGTGGACTGGAAGCAGCCATAGAGAATCGCGCTGAAGATGGCATGGAGCAGGTTGGGTTCCGCGGTGCTCACAGGCGCAGCGGCGACGGCGGCACCGAGATCATACTTGCCGAAGGCCAGGGACAGAATGGCAATGAGGATGACCACCGCCACGATAGCGTACATCATGTACTTGGAGGCAAGAGAGAGCAGTTTGGAGCCATAGAGGCACAGGAGAGCAGAAATGATGATGGTCGGAATGGCGGCACCCCAGTAGCTGAATCCGAAATTCATCAGAACGTTGGCTTCACCCGAGAAGGCAAGACCGCCGGCGCACATGACCGTTCCGAGAAAGAGTACGTCATAGATCACACTCATGACCGGCCCGGCCTTTTCTCCGTAGCAGGAGAGCACAAAGGGACGGTAGTTGGTGGTTCCGTTGGCACGGGCGTATTCCGTCATATAGAACATAACGCCGCCGGTGACCAGCATGGCGAGGAGCGGCATCAGGAGGCCGATCCAGCCGTACTTGACATAGTAGGTGACAGAGAAAGCTCCGGTCGCAAAGCCGGGACCGAAATGACCGCCCAGCCATACAGCGGCAACGCCAAGATAAGAAGCGCCGAAAATACCAGCTTTTTTCATTCGGATGTCCTCCTTGCTTAATCGTGATCAAAAGATGTCCTGCCGCACAGATCATCCTTCATGTCGGCAGCCATCTGCATGTGCAGCGGATGGGTCAGGTAGGCGTGAAGTTCTTCTTCATTGGCCACCTCGATGGTAGCCATGATATCGAAGTTGGAATCACGTTGAACCACATTGCGGAAAACCTGGGGATTGTGCAGGAAGGGAAGGGTCTCATCGAGCTTCTGATAGGTGGTGGCTACTTTCGTGTAAGCCGCATCCAGATCTGTACCGGGTTTGAGCTTCAAAAGAACATAGTGCTTCAAGACAAATCCTCCTTTTCTTGAGCGGAAGGACAGTTCTTCCGGAATGCCTCTGCTGTGTTTTTTCGAACTGAACAAAATATACTCAGAACATAGAAAGAATGCTATAGGAACAGGCGGCTCCCTGTACGAAAAAACGCAATAAAAACATCCTTAATTCGGAGAGGATGTTCTCTTGTGCAGCTGTCTTTGGAATATCTCGGTGTGGTTTCTCGCACAGAAAGCGTATGATCTGAGAGAACCATGTTTTGACAGGCTTCTTGCAAGGAGGAAGGAAAGACGATATATTGTTGCAGACGCCAGCAGGGAATTCCAGGCAGAAGGCCATCTTCATCATGCGGCGCATTTTTTCAGGGAGGTTTTTTCCATGCATACTGCACCTGCACCGCTTTTCCGGGACCCGATCTTTGACGGTCCCACGGATCCGACCGTGATCTACAACCGGGAAGAACATACCTGGTGGATTGTCTACACCCAGCGCCGAGCCAATGTGCCCTGCCATAACGTGAGCTGGGTGCACGGGACGGATCTTGGTGTTGCCTCCAGCGATGATCATGGGGCAACCTGGCTCTACCGCGGCACCCTGAACCTTGAGCCCATTGAAAAGGGGAGAAATACCTTCTGGGCACCGGAAATCTTCTGGGAAAACGGTGTATACCACATGTATGTGAGCTACATCACGGGGGTTCCGGACAGCTGGCGCGGGAGCAGGGATATCCTCCACTACACCTCCCGCAATCTTTGGGACTGGTCGTATGCGGATACACCGGTGCTCTCTTCCCGCCGGGTGATTGATGCCTGTGTCTTCCGCTTCGGGGACGGGTACCGGATGTGGTATAAGGATGAGGCGGACGGAAGCTTTACGCAGGTCTCCTTTTCAGAGGATCTGCATACCTGGAAACACCTGGGCCGTGCCACACAGGACCAGGCGCAGGAAGGGCCCAATGTGTTCCGGCTGGGCGGGAAGTACTGGCTCATTGCTGATGTATGGGACGGCCTGGCAGCCTATGAGAGCGATGACCTTGAATCCTGGACCCGGCAGCAGGGGAACATTATGCAGGGTGCAGGGAAGCGCCTTGAAGATACGAACCGTGCGCATCATGCATCCGTGCTGACCGTGGGCAGCAGGGCGTATATCTTCTATTTTGTACATCCGTCCCAGAAGAAGGAAGATGGTCCGCTCGGAACGCACCTGAGCCGGCGCTCCAGCCTGCAGGCTGCTGAACTGCGGGTGGAAGACGGCAGGCTGTGTGCCGTCCGGGATGATCCTTTTGACTTTTACCTTCCGGATCTGTAAGAACAGCAGAAAAAAATACCGGATTCCGAAGAATTTCCGGTGTTTTTTTCATTATCCGGGAAAGGAACACGGCTCATGCCTTCGGCCATCTCAGCCAGCGTGTCTGCAGGTCAAGGGAAGGATCATAGACCTGCAGACGGTAATCCTCCAGGAGACAGTAAAAGGACATATCGTTGTCCGGGTTGATTTCCATATCGGAAGCCATGTCGCGCGGTGCAACCACGGAGACGATGACTCCGCCGTCGGGAGGGTAGACGATCGTATCAAAGGCGTCCTCGATATAGCTTTCATAGCGCACGTAGTAATCGCTGCTGACGGTGCAGTGAATGATGAGCGGATAGTCCAGAAGAGGAACCAGGGACGGGGAGACCGTTCCCTCAGAAAAACCATACTGACGCAGCGTGCCGATATACATGGCCACATGATAGGAACTGCCATTGTGCCGGATGGCCAGAAGGTCGCCGATCTCCAGACGTTGGCTCAGGTCTTGGCCTTCTGCGTTCCGGCTCCCCTCGATATTCACGTCGGCACCGGTCATGGCCAGTGCACCGCTGATGGTTCCGAAGGGCTGATACCCGTGGCGGCGCAGAAGCCAGGAGATAAACCCGTTGCAGTCGTAGCCGTAAAGATAGGACCGTCCTTCAATATAGTAGCCCGGTGAGGATTTCCATGCCTCCATGACACTGAGCAGCCGGGCTTCGGATCTTCCTCCCCAGTAATAGGGGCAGCCGAGCTCAAAACGGGCTTCCACGGGATGCCCCGTCACCTGACCGTAGTGCTCGAGAATCGGATTTCCCTTTTCCAGCATGGAAAGGGCTGACTCCAGAAGAGGACTGCGGGGGATCTCCTCAGAATATGCAGCCGTCCGGAGAACCACAAGCATGCAGAGGACGGCAAGAAAGACTGAAAAACGGCGCATATTCCATCTCCTGTTCGTTTTGGTTTCCTCAGTGCATTATACACGCTTTCGGGAAGGGAGAAAACACCGGAAAGTTTTTTGCGCTTTCCTGAGGTGCACGGGTTGCTTCATGCCGGGATTTTGGTTACACTCATCCTGTCAGCTGCCCTGTTCTTCAGAAGGGCAGACAAGGAAAGGCAGAATCTATGCGAAAAACGGTCAGCACTCTGATCCTGATTTTGATGTTCCTTCTCGTGTTCCCGGTTTCCGGCGCGGAGGAAACGGGAACCTATCTTTATATCGAGAAAAGCTCTGTCCAGGTGACCGTGGGAGGGTACGGCTGGCTGAAAACCGGCATGCGCAACCTGGGCCCAGGCGTCCGGATGACATCCCTGTCCTGGGAAAGCACGGATGAAACCGTGGTAAAGATCGGCGATGATTCCAAATATACGGCTGTGGGCCGTGGAAAGGCCCAGCTTATCCGCCGGGTGAAGACCAATGACGGCCAGGAATATACAGCCGTATGTGATGTGCAGGTCGTGGTTCCGGTGGACCATCTGGAATCGGAGGTCACCGGGATATTCCTGGTGGCCGGCCGGGAAACCTCGCTGCCGGAAATCCGTGTCCTCCCAGAGGAGGCGGATGTCCGCACCTGCACCTGGTCGGTGGCAGATCCGCAGGTTGCTTCTGTGAAAGATGGGAAGCTGGCGGCACACATGCCGGGGAAAACCGTCCTGACAGCGACCTGTGACGAGCGGATTGACAAGCACAGGCTGCGTACGCTGTCGTTCCAGGTGACGGTAACACCCGCCGTGGAAACCCTGTCCGTACGCGGACAGAACGGCGTGTACCGTCTGGAGGCAGGAAAACGGGAAGTTATGCCCCTTCAGATCACGCCGGGGGGAACAACGCCGGAGCTTTTGCATTTTGCTTCATCGGCGGAAGACATCCTGACCGTTTCGGGAGATGGCGTCATGCTCGGTCTGGCCACGGGAAAAGCGGTTGTAACCGTATGGACGGACCAGACCGTGTCCGGAGAAAGACTGGAAGCCTCCCTCACCGTGGAGGTCTTCCGGAAGATCGAGCGGATTTCCCTGAGGCCGAATCCGTATGTTGCCTTCCGCGGGCAAACCGTTTCCCTTACCCCGGTGATTTCCCCGGCGGATGCGGATCTTTCCTCCCTGACGGTTTCCTGGCAGAGTGACAATCCCTATTCGGCGTTTGTCCGTGGAGACGGTCTGACCGGGTCGGTGGTCTGCAGCCAGGTGGGACAGAGTACCATCACGGTGCGCGCAGAGGACGGAAGCCGGAAGCGCGGAAGCCTGCATTTCCGGGTGGAGCCGACAGTTCCGGTTACCATCCGTGAGGCGTCTGCGGAAAGGCAGGAGGGCGGCCTGAACCTGTCCCTGCAGCTGAAAAGCCGCATGCGGGAAACGACAGTCCGGGAGACGCAGCTGCACTGGGAAGCCAGGGACCGGGAGGGCAGCATGCTTTCCTTCGGGGACAGTCCGCTGCCGGTTACCATGCAGCCTGCACGCAGGGGATACGGCAATTTCCGGATTCCCGAAGAGGAACTGCCCCCGGAGGCAGTCTGCCTGATCCTGCGGGTCACGGGGGTTTCCTATCCCAATGGTTCCTATGAGATTCCGGAGGAGGCCCGTGAAAGTCTGGAGGTTCCGCTCCGTTGAAAAAATCCGGACTGAGAAAAAGAAGGAGGATACCGTGATGAAAATACTGGTGACAGGCCCGCGGGGCTTTGTCGGTGCACGGGTCATGGATGCACTTCCAGGGGCCGTGCCTGCGCCGTCGCTCCGCACGGCGGACAGGGATACGGTCCGGCGGCTGGTGGACAGCATCGGACCGGATGTGATCATTCATACAGCGGCCATGTCGGATATCGGGACCTGTGAAAGGGACCCGGTGGGTTCTTTTCACGCCAATGTACAGATCCCGGTCTGGCTGGCGGAATGCGGCGTGAAAACGGTGATTTTCAGCACGGACCAGGTCTACAGCGCGTGCCCGGAAGAAGGTCCCTACAGGGAAGAGGAGGTATGCCCGGCCAATCTGTATGCAAGACACAAGCTGGAGATGGAGCAGAGGACACTGGAGGCCAATCCGGACACCGTTCTGCTCCGGGCAACATGGATGTATGACATGCCCAGATACGGCACCCCGAACCGGGGAAACTTCCTGGTGAACATGCTCCGGGAGCGGGAGGCGGCCTTTTCCGGCACACAGCACCGTGCAGTGACCTATGTCCGGGAAGTTGCCCGGTGGATGCCGGAGGCCATGGCCCTGCCGGGCGGTATTTACAATTACGGCAGCGAAAACACCCTGACCATCCTGGAAACTGCCCGGTGGCTGAAGGCAAGGCTGGATCTGCCGGTTACGCTCCGGGACGCAGGCCCCCGGCATGCGCTGTGGATGGACTGCTCAAAGGCCAGACAATATGGGATCTGCTTCCTGGACACGGTCGCCGGGCTGGAACAGTGTATTGTCGACTACAGCCTGTAATCTGCGGTTTAAGGGAATTCTCATGAATCTTTAACGATACATTTCTTCTGTTTCAGGGCGATGTCCTGTATAATCGGACCGTCGGAAGAATCTGACAGATGATGATAGGGAGAAGATACAGAATGAAGAAAATAATGGCAGCTGTAGCTGCTTTGATTATGTGCATGACGGCAGGACTCTCCTGCGCAGAAGAAACACAGACGGAAAAAGATCATGATTTTCTGGGCTGGCTGGAAGACGGCCTGAATATGCTCACGGATTATGCCGAGGAGGCCTGGGACGCTGCCGGCCCTGCCGTGGAAGCGGGCTGGGAAAAGGCACAGGAAGCCATGGGAGCCGGCTTTGAAACCGTGATGGAAAAGCTCACGGAATGGGTGGAAAGCGCTGAAAGCTATATGGCGGAGCATGGATGGGACCGGAAGATCGAGGAGGCCTGGGAGACCCTGAAGGAAGGCGCAAAGAAGACAGGGGCTGTAACCCAGGAAAAACTGGAAGCCGCCTATCAGACGGTCCGGGACTGGCTGATTCAGACCGGCGATGACGTGGACGAAAACGTCGGGGAAGCTGTCGACAGTCTGGCGAGTGCTGCCGGTGTGGCGGAGGCAAGGCTTGCGGAGTGGTACCGGACCATGGAAGACTGCATGGAGGCGAACCGCGAAAAGGTAACGGCGGAGGTGCAGGAAGCCTGGAATACGGTCCTTGAAAATACCGAGGAAGCCGGTGTAGTCACCCGGGAAAAGCTGGACAGTGCCTATGCAACGCTCAGGGCCTGGCTGGAGGAGCTGGGTGAGGAAACAGACCCGGAAAATGTACAGGTTCTGGAAGACATGATGGATGAATAATCCTGCCCTCTGTTCTTCGTTTTCCGAGAGAACAGAAGGCAGATCATATACGGCTGCAGAAACGGGACGCAGGCATGCATTCCGGTTCTGCAGCCTTTGTGATTGCCGGATATTTCCATCCATGGTATGATGCATCCCGGAAGGGGGCGGGGTGCTGTGAAGATTCTTGTGGATATGGATGACACCATCGAACAGCTGCTGAAGGCCTGGATCGGAAGGGTCAATGAAAAATACGGCAGAAGTGTGACAATGGACGATGTGACAGACTGGAACGTCGCTGCACCGTACCCGGGGCTGACGCGGCAGCAGGTGTATGACGTGACCTATGAGAAGGGATTCTGGAAAACCGTGGAACCCATGCCCGGAGCAGCGGAAGCCCTGCAGCATTTTCTTGCCGAAGGTCATGAGGTGTATATCGTCACGGCGACGCCCTATGAACATATGCAGGAAAAAATGGCGGACCTGCTGTTCCGCTATTTCCCGTTCCTCACGATGGACCAGGTGATTGTGACCACACACAAGCAGATGATCCGCGGCGATGTGCTCATCGATGATGGCATCCATAACCTGGAAGGCGGAGAATACAGGAAGATTCTGTTCACGGCCCCGCACAACAGGGCCTATGACGCGGAGGCAAACGGCATGACCCGCGTCCATAGCTGGGAAGAAATAATCTCCATCATCGATGCCGTGGACTGAAACAGAAAAATGAGGCTGTTGCACTAAGAAAAAAGTGCAGCAGCCTCTTTTATATAGCAGGTCAAGCAGTATAGAAGGTTAAAACTCGCAAAATACCGGATTATTTGGGTACACAAATAAGACTGTCACGGTTTTTGGCCTGGCTTTCAGCCCCTTAAAAAGCCAGAATAATTCAGTTTTCTGAAACCTATGCCGAATCAGGATAGAACAGCATGGTTTTCAATCTGCCGGATTGTTCTTTGGCATGCAGTTTTTCT
>ONVN01000085.1 GCA_900321295.1 uncultured Eubacteriales bacterium | reverse complement strand
TTCTGCTTCCCGTACGCCCAGTACATCCGTGAGTGCATGCGGGGCATCGGACAGAAACGCAAGATTGTTTTCATCCACAATACCGGAAAAATAAGTCATGACCAATGTGCCGCCTGCGTTGACATAATCCCGGAGCTTCTGCTCGATTCCTCCTCGGAACATGAAGAGCTGAGGTGCAATGACAAGCCGGTACGAACTCAGGTCGGTGATATCCCGCATATCTCTGAAATCGACAGAAATGCCCTGTTCCCAGAACGCATGATAATGCGCAAGAGCAATGTCATGATAGCACATCCCATGACTCAGGCCGGTCTGTGCATATTCGACGGCCCAGCGTGCTTCCCAGTCGTAGAGGATGCATACACTGGGGGCGGGAATCGTCTGGGTATAAAGATTGGAATCGAGCTTTTCCAGTGCCTGACCGACCTCGGTTACATCATGGAAAACACGGGTGTCATCCCTCCCCGAATGGGAAACAACGGCACCGTGGAACATCTCAGCATTACCACGTCCCTGACGCCACTGGAAATACTGCACACTGCTGCTTCCGTGGGCGACTGCCTGCATGGAGGATAGAAGATGCATACCCGGCCGTTTGAGCTTGTTGACCGGCTTCCAGTTGACGTTGGAAGGGGTGGACTCCATGAGAAGGAAGGGCTGGTTTTTCAGAGACCGCATCATCTCATGATTCATGGCATATTCACAGGCTGTGGCATCATCATCTTTGCCGGTCCAGAGCGGGTAGCAGTCCCAGGATACGACATCCATTGATTCAGCAAGGGAGAAATAATCATAATCCCAGAAGCGTTCCATGAGATTGGCCGTGCAGGGAACAGAGGGGTCAACCTGCTGTACCGCCTCTTTTTCCAGCTCGATAAAATCTTTGCACATCCATGTGGAAAAACGGCGCCAGTCAAGGAGAAGGGACAAATTGCTGCTTTGCCCAACAGGAGACGGCGGTTCAATCTGAGACCAGGAAGAATAGCGCATGGACCAGAAATCGGTATACCAGGCACGATTCAAAGCATCCAGTGTCTGATATTTCTTTTGGAGCCAGTCATGAAAGCGGGCTGTGCAGAGAGGACAGCGGCATTCTCCTGAAAACTCATTTGAGATGTGCCAGAGGATAACTGCTGGATGGGAAGCATAGCGCTTAGCAAGCGCGGTATCGATTTGACGGACTTTCTGACGGAAAACAGGAGAAGACGGACAGTGATTGTGGCGTTCTCCGAAATGCCTCCTCTGAAAATGGTCGTCTACCCGGAGAACTTCGGGGTATTTTTCGGCCATCCATGCAGGCCGTGCACCGCTTGGCGTGGCAAGGACAACATGAATATCGTTTTCCCAGAGCCGGCTGATGACTTGGTCCAGCCATGAAAAGTCATATACACCTTCTGAAGGCTCCAGTCTTGCCCAGGAAAAGATGCCGATGGAGACAGCGTTGACATGGGCTTTCTTCATAAGACGTACATCTTCCTGAAGAATCTCCGGATGGTCGAGCCACTGGTCTGGATTATAGTCACCACCGTGGAGAAAATGGGGGAAACGCGGGGTTGGATTCATATTGGTGCCTCCATATTCTTATCTGCGATGGCAGTCTTTCAGAGAAGACTGCACCAAGAGTATTTCATCGCAAAAAGGAAAGTATGTCAATAGAAAAAAGGAAAGCCGGAAAGAGGATTCTCTGAGGAAATCAAGTTGACATTCAAGTATGAGAAAAATATAATACGACCGTCGATTTCAAAGGGCTACGGACAGGTCAAAGGACAGGAGCCGACAAATGATAGCAGATATACATCATCACATTGTATATGGCGTGGATGACGGATCAAAGAACCGGGACATGAGCATTGAGATGCTGAAAAAAGCGGTTGAAAATGATGTGCGGGGCATCTGCTGCACAACGCATGTCACACCGGGACATAAACCTTTCCCATGGAAGGAATATATAGCCCATATTGAGGAACTCGGAGCATACATTCAAAAGGAAAACCTTCCCCTCGCGCTGTTTCCGGGGTGTGAAATTCTCTATACGGAACATGCGGCTGAAATGGCGAGGCGCGGGGAAATACCGACGCTTGCCAACCGTCGGTATGTGCTCGTGGAGTTTCTGCCCATATCCGACTGGGTCCAGGTTCAGAAGGCAATCCGGGAGTTTGCCAATGCAGGACTGCAGATGGTCTGTGCTCATGTGGAACGGTATCAGTGCCTGCATGAGGATATGGACAGGCTGTACGAAATGCATGATGAGTATGGTGTGATTTGTCAGATGAACGCATCGACGATTCTTCGGAGCCATGGCATGTTTGGCGACAGATGGGCCAGGAAGGCATTGAAGGCTGGATTGATCGATGTGGCTGCTTCCGATGCCCATAACACATCGGATCGTGCATGCAATATGAAGGAATGCAGGAGAATCCTTGTAAAGGATTATGGGGAAGACAAGGCCAGGGAACTGACCGAAGATATGCCTTATCGTATCCTTTTTGAGTGAATGGTCTTTTCAGAAGGCCACCGGATGAAGGCTTTTCCTGCTGGTATGACGAATCTGCCGACGGGCAGAAGATCCATTTCAGAGACCGAATGGGCGGAAAGTTTGAAACGCCTTTTTTTCGGGAATGCTCGCGGGAAACGGTTCTCTTCCTGTTATGAACTATTTGACAAGGGAGAGAGCATCTTCTATAATCAAAAAGCATGTCTATGTATCCATAGACTGTAAATTGACAAGTGGAAGGTATGAAACATGGCAAAGCATGGGCGTTCAAGACGCTCCATGGCGCTGCGTGGTATGTGCTTTCTTGTATCCCTGGCGCTGATTGCCGCGGTCGGGTATTTTGTCGGTCAGAGGCTTGAAGAAAGTGAAGTCAGGGAAGAACGGGCTACCATGTCTTCTGGTTTCGGAAGATATGAGGAAAAAATATATCAGGGGAAAACCTACTACAAGAAACCCAATATCACGACACTGCTTTTTATGGGCATAGACCGGGATATCACACAGACAACCAATTCGTTCCGCAATGGCGGACAGGCTGACTATCTCATGCTGCTGGTGATCGATCATGACACGCAGACGATCCGGCAACTGCAGATTGAACGTGATACCATGGCGAAAGTGGACGTGCTCACCATTCTGGGAAAACCGGGTGGCACACGGGTCCTTCAGATCTGTCTGAGCCACGGATATGGTGCAGATCAGACAGCATGCTGTGAGAACACAGTGTATTCTGTCAGCCGATATCTGGATAATCTGGATGTGGATCTATACATGGCTGTTGACTATTCAGCGGTTGATCTGATCAACGGAATGCTCGGAGGCGTAACCGTTACGCTGACGGAGGATTTTTCCGAACTAGATCCGGCAATGACAGCAGGGACAACGCTGAAACTGGAAGGCCATCAGGCAGAGCTGTTTGTTCGGTCGCGTATGAGTGTTGGAGACGGTACCAATGCTTCCCGTCAGCTCAGACAGAGGGAATGGATGAACGGGGCGGTCGATCTTCTTAGGGCAAGGGTGAAAGAGGACAGTAATTTCCTGCAGACACTGATCGATGCCCTAGGAGAGGGAATGACCACCAATGCCGCTCAGGGCCGACTCATGAATGAGTTCAACAGAGCCTGGCAGTATACGCTGAACCCGGTGGAGCAGATTCCGGGGACCTATACCATCGGATCAGATGGTTTTGTGGAATATCATACAACAGCAGACGACGTCACCCAGTGGATTCTGGACACAATGTACTGGTCTGCAGAGGAAACAGGAAAGGATCGTGAAAACGAATGACCCCGACAGGACAGATTCGTACAGGCGAAAAAAGCACAACGCCGGTTCCCCAGAAAACACAGGAGGTTGTTGAAATCGACCTTGTGGAACTGCTGGTCCGATTCCTGGACAAGTGGTACTGGATTGTGATTTCAGCCCTGATCTGCACGGCTCTTTTTGCTGTCTATACTTTCCGTTTTGTTACACCGCAGTATCAGTCGACAGCAAAGCTGTATGTTGTCAACTCCAAGAATGCTGCCATCAACCTCTCCGATCTTCAGATCGGCAACTACCTGGCAAAAGACTATCAGGAAGTGTTCAGGAACTGGCATGTCCATGAACGTGTGATTGAGGAACTGAACCTGCCTTACAGCTACTCTCAGCTGAACCGGATGGTTTCGGTGAACAATCCTTCGGACACACGTATCCTGTACATTAACGTGACCAGCCCGAAGCCTGCGGAAGCCAAGGCCATGGCGGACACGTATGCGAAGGTGGCATGCGAGTTCATTGCCGTCAAGATGGATCAGGAGCAGCCAAATGTCTTTGAGGAGGCCAGGGTTCCTACCACACCGTCCTCTCCGAACAAGACAAGGAATCTGCTGATCGGATTCCTCCTTGGTGCACTGATCGCCATTGCGGTCATTACCATTCAGTTCATTTCGGATGACCGGGTGCGCACACCGGAGGATATCGAGAAACTGCTGGGTCTGCCCACCTTGGGTGTGGTGACCGAGCAGGCCGTATTCCGGCATGGTTCCCATAAAACCGCAAAGAAAAACAGAAAGTGAGGTGCCGTTATGAGGAATTGTGTGATTCATGATCTTGAAACCCTGGACTTTTCCGGAACAGAAGCCTTGAACTCTATCTGCACCAATCTTTCCTTTGTCGGCCGGGACATGAAGAAGTTTGTGATTACGAGCTGCACGCAGGACGAAGGAAAAAGCTCCATGGCAATGCAGATCATGGCCAATCTTGCGAAGCGCGGCAAGTCGGTTGTCCTGGTGGACAGCGACATGCGAAAATCGGTCATGATGCGGCACTTTGGCATCACGATGGACGGCGATGAAGTGACGGGTCTTGCACACCATCTTGCCGGATACAATTCGATTGATGAGATCATTTATCAGACGAATATTCCCGGAGCTTACTTCGTACCGATCGGCCGCGATGTGGTGAATCCGCTGCCGCTTCTGGATTCAAAATACTTTGCTCAGATGCTGGATGAACTGGCGATGCGGTTTGATATGGTTCTGGTGGATACACCCCCGATCGGACTGGTCATCGATGCTGCAGTCGTCGCCAAATCCTGTGACGGTGCTGTCCTCGTGGTGGAATTTGCAAAGAGAAGAAAAGGCGAGGTCACGGATGCGGTCCGGAAGATTCAGCAGTCCGGCAGCCCGGTCATCGGATGTATCATCAACAGGGTCTCGGTCAAAACACTTTCAGAGCGGAACTATTATAAGAACCATTACTATGCTTACAGCCACTATGGAAAAGATGGTTATGGATACGGATACAGCTCTAAAGGCGAAGAATAATCCATGAGCAAATCAGCTGTGTTCCCGGAAAGGAGCACAGCTTTTTTTGGAGGAACCTATGCAAGCAAAGCAATTCATCAACCTGTTGGGTGCGGATTTTTACACCGGGGTTCCGGATTCTCAGCTGAAAGCGCTCTGCAGCTGCCTCATGCGGGAATATGGAATTGATCCGAAACATCATGTGATTGCCGCCAATGAAGGAAACTGTGCAGCACTGGCGGCAGGATATCATCTGGCGACAGGCAAAGTTCCGGTTGTCTATATGCAGAACTCCGGAGAAGGCAACATCGTCAATCCGGCAGCATCCCTTCTTCATGATGATGTTTATGGCATTCCGGTGATCTTTGTGATCGGATGGCGTGGAGAGCCCGGGGTCAAGGATGAACCGCAGCATGTTTATCAGGGACAGATAACATGTCAGCTGCTCAAGGACCTGGGAATTGAGTTTTATATCGTCAGCCCCGAAACATCAGAAGCTGAAATTGCAACGGTGATGAACCAGTTCCGAGAACTTCTGACGGAAGGGAAAGATGTTGCGTTTGTTATTCGGAAGAATGCGTTGACGGATAAGGGAACAGTGAACAATCCAAATCAGCAGAAACTGATCCGTGAGGACATCATCCGCACCATTGCGGAATGCTCTCAAGGCGATCCGATTGTCTCCACAACCGGAAAGGCGAGTCGTGAACTGTTTGAAATCCGGGAACAGAGGGGCGAGGGGCACGAGAATGATTTCCTTACTGTGGGATCCATGGGTCACGCTTCTTCCATTGCACTGGGGATTGCCGCTCAGAAAGAAAATCTGACGGTCTGGTGCATTGACGGTGACGGAGCAGCTTTGATGCATATGGGAGCAATGGCGGTCATTGGTGCGTGCCGGCCCGCCAATCTGGTTCATATCGTGATTGATAACGAAGCGCATGAAACGGTAGGGAGAATGCCGACCGTTTCTCCGGCGATTCAGCTCGCTGGGATTGCAAAGAACTGCGGGTATGCCTACACTGCAGAAATCTTCTCCATGGCACAGCTGGTGAGGGAATTGCAGGCTGCAAGAGCACGGAAACAGTTATCGTTCCTTCAGGTTCACTGTGGTCTGGGTTCACGGGCGGATCTGGGCAGACCGACCACCAGCCCGAAACAGAACAAGGCGGCATTTATGAAGCGCCTTGCTGAAAGCGGATACGGGATGTCCGGTACAAAGAATGACTGAAAATGGGGGATGCAGGTGGAGTGGTATCGTGTAGCCAGTATTCCAGTGCTTCTTTCATTGCTTCTGCTGGGTTTTGTTGGCATGCTGTTTCTTGAAACAATGGCTGCGGGCAAAGGAAGAGCGGTGAAATGGATACGTGGAATCTATGGTGTGGCGCTACTGGGATATATGGGCATCTATCTGTATCTGACCTTTTTCTCTCGTTCTCCGAACGGACTGCACCGTGTACGGCTGGTCCCGTTTTACTCGCTGATGCACCTTTACGATGGTGAGGGATTTCATTTAAAGGTATTTCGGGAGGCGTTCCTGAATATCATCCTGTATGTTCCCTTCGGTTCCTTGATGATGGCAGTATTGTATGGGCATCCGCACACCGTACGGATGACAATCCTTGCAGGACTTGTGTGTACTCTGGCAACGGAAATCGCTCAATTTGCTTTCGGAATGGGGCTTGCTGAGGTGGATGATGTCATTCATAACAGCCTGGGTGTGTTTATAGGTATGATGGGATTTCAGTCAGCACACAGTGCGGCATCCTGTATGATGAAGAAATAAAAAGAGCCGTTCGGAATTTTTGCTTTTCCGAACGGCCCTTTTCATGCAGGCTGAATACTGTATCCCTCAGCTTTGAGAA
>ONVN01000248.1 GCA_900321295.1 uncultured Eubacteriales bacterium | reverse complement strand
TCCGCGTGCTGCTGTGACCGCTGATGAGATCGCTCAGAGCGCTGAATTCTTCTCCTTCGGCACCAACGACCTGACCCAGATGACCTTTGGCTTCAGCCGTGATGACGCTGCCAAGTTCCTGGGCTCCTACTATGACAACAAGATCTTCGAGAGCGATCCTTTCGCACGTCTCGACCAGGATGGCGTTGGCCAGCTGGTGAAACTGGCTGCTGAAAAGGGCCGCGCAACCCGTCCTGACATCAAGCTGGGCATCTGCGGTGAGCATGGTGGCGATCCGAGCTCCATCACATTCTGCCACAAGGTTGGCCTGAATTATGTGTCCTGCTCTCCGTTCCGTGTTCCGATCGCTCGTCTGGCTGCTGCCTGGGCTGCAATCGAAGAAAAGAAAGCCAAGTAATCCAAGTTTTTCCACGGCGCACACCTTCTGGTGTGCGCTTTTTCTTGTGTTTTCAGACAAAGAAGAACCACGCTCTGTCTGCAGAGAGTGGTTCTTCTTCAGTCATCTTCAGTTTCATGCATCACCAAGGCGATTGCATCCCGAGAAAGATCATAGGGAAATCCCCGCCGTGCAAGCATCCCGAGGATCCGCTGTGTGGTTTTTTGAGGATCCTGATCCAATGATCGGGAAAGCACTTTCCGGACGATTTCTACAGCGCCTGCAAGCTGTTCGTCGTAGGAAGGAACCTCTTCATCCTCGTCTGTTTCTCCAAGCTCTTCACGAACCTCAGCTATCGCCTGTCTGGCATCCTCATAGGCATATCCCCGACGCACGAGCATGCTCAGAATACGCTGATTCCTTTTCTGCAGGCTTTCACCCGGATGCCTTTTCTGCATTCCACGACGGGCCAGCACAAGAACATTTTCTTTCAGAACGAGTGGATCCAGCGACTCCATGAGATTGCGAACAGTTTCTTCATCGATACCTTTCCGCCTCAGATCCTGTTTGATGCGATTTTCGCCATATCCGGCATTAGCATGCGAGTCGATGTAGGTTTCAGCATACAGTTCGTCGTTGAGAAGGCCCAGTGTCTTGAGCTTGGTTACAACCATTTCGGCGGTTTCCGGAAGGTAACCACCGCGGATGAGGGTGCGCTCAAGTTCTTTCTCTGCATAACCCTTGGCAGCAAGCAGATCTGCAGCATGCTGAAGAGCGGGTTTGTATTGATGCAGAAGAACAAACTGCTTGTATTCCTCCAGGTCAATTTCCTGACCTTCTTTCAGTGCCCTTTCCTGAAATGTGCTTTTTGTGATACAGATATGTTCACTGTCGATTGTGATTTCCAGATGATTGCGCACCTTTTTGATGCTGTTTACAATGGCCATGCCTTCATCTCCCTGAGAGCAAAAGCGATCAGATCCCTGTTGCTGCACGTCAGCATACCGACTCTGCCCTCACTGCATCCACCGTTGAGAAAAACCATGGAGCGATTTGTTTCCTCTTCCCAGAAGGCTCCGTCAACGCACCCATATGCGAGTCCTTGATGGCCGAGAAGCCGATGTGGGGACAGCCGGGGATCCTGAACAAAAAGAAGTCCGAGTCCATAGGAAAGCGTAGGACTGCGCTTCCCATAAACGGCATGAACACGATGCATTTCAGCACGGAGCGTGTCTGACAGATAGCTCCCGCAGCTGCACATCCCGGTACGAATACACAGCATCAGCTTTTCGATGGAGAATGCATCGGTGTACATGGCACCGGCCGTGTGCCCGAAGTGGCGTGTGGGGTCCGGAGCATCCAGCGGACGTTTGCCAAGGGCTGTTTTTATGACCTCATGGGATGGACGGTAGGGAAGAATGCGGGTTACCGGCATGATGTCCTCTTCATGGAGCACGGAGGCATCCAGTGAAGCGCGCATGCCCAGCGGGGCAAACAGTTCTTTCTGAAAAAGATCCCGGATGACGGAACCTGTCATCTTTTCCAAAACACAGCCCAGAATTCCGAAACCGAAGTTGCAGTAAGCAAATGTGCCGGGGTCCCCGGAGCGGATTCCGGGAGAGAGGAGGACTTTTTCGAGCGGATCACTGTTTAGGAGTGCCCTGTCAACCTCCGGGGTATCCCTGAGGGACGAAGTGTGGGAAAGAAGATGGCGGACCGTAATGCCGCTGAGAGAGGGCACATCAAGGCCGAGCAGAGAGGATACCGGATCATCCAGCGAAAAGGCTCCCTGATCAACCAAATGAAGCGTGAGAAGCGCGGTGGCCATCTTGGTCAGGGATGCCACCCGATAATAGGTTCCCTGCCTGGCAAGATGGATGCCGTCATTCATACTTGTGAGAACGGAGGCAGTCCGGGTCCCTGCTGTTATCCGTAAAGAAGCCCCGTGCACATGATAGCGGCACAGAAAACGTTCATAGGTATCAAGATGGATTGCTTCACCTTCTGCCTGATGGGTATATTTTCCCCTGACCTGAGGTGCCAGGAAAGGAAGGGAAGCACGGTAAACCAGATTACGCAGCGGCGTCGTTGGCATGATGCACCTCCGTTGCAGGACAGCACAGAAGCGGCATGGAAAGGATGCCGCACAGGAGAACCGCAGCAATGGAATACGTCAGGTTACAGCAGAAACTGCTGATGGGTGCGAGAAAAGCATAGGCAAGCCAGAAAGGAATACAGAGAAAGGAAGCAAGGGCTTTCAGAACACGGTTATGAACTGAAGAAGTAAGCACGCAGGGGAAAAGGCAGGCCAGTCCGGCAAGGAAGAAAGGCGCGAGCAGATTCTCTGTATGGGGACGCGGGAGCAGAACGAAAAGGACAGGCTGAAGGATCAGCAAGGGCCAGAAATACCAATCCGGTTTATGCGGTCTGCACCAAATGAGAAGCCAAATCAGAACACCCAGGCATACCAGGAATCCCAGGAGCTGGCTGATCCGCATTTGTCCTGCCATCAGGCTGTCTGTCCTCAGTTCTTCAATGACAAGGCGTCCTGCAGCATAGAGCAGGGAATACAGAAGAAAGAGCATGCCATGTTTCGGAACGCGCCTGCGGAGACTGAAGAGGATCAGGAAAATCAGGAAATTCCAGCAGGACTCATAGAAAAACGTGGCCAGATGCCAGGTGATGGTTCCTCCTTCTGGAATCTGTACAGCAAAGGGAAAGAACTGAAGAGCAGGATTGTCAACCGGAAGACCATAGGCTTCCATGTTGAAGAAATTGCCCCAGCGTCCGATGGCCTGGGCAAGGGCAACACCTGGAGCAAGAATATCAAAGAGAAGCAGGGGACTGATATGGCGGAACCGGGCAAACACAAGCACGGTAAGGATACCGCCGATAAGGCCGCCATAAATTGCGATTCCGCCTTCCCAGATTGCAAAGATCGAAAGCAGATGATCCCGAAAGGAATCCCAGGCGAAAAGAACATAATACAGTCTTGCAAACACAACAGATACCGGGATCAGGATCAGTGCGAGGTCCACAATGGTATCTTTCGGCAGCTTGCGTCGCTTTTCTTCCCTGGAAGCAAGCAGAATGGCAATAACCATACCGGAAACGATAAGAACACTATAGAAAGGAATGGTTCCGAAAAGATAACGGCTGGCAGGCATAGGATAACCTCCAAAGAAGAATCAGGTTCATCATTCGACAAGAACAGGGAAAACCCTTCCGAGGGAAACGGGTGAATGAAAGTGCAGAATGCACAATACGGGAGAATGCAGTCCGGACAAGCGGAAACAGGAGAAATGACCATTGCACCGGGAAAGAGAATCACGTATAATACATTAGGTCTGCTCTCTTGCAAAGAGTAGCTGTGTCTCAAGGAAAAATGAAGGAGGAGACTTTCTATGAGCAAGGTCGTCGTTTTTGACCATCCCCTGATTCAGCACAAACTTTCCATCATGCGTGACAAAAACACAGGTGTCAAGGAATTCCGTGAACTGCTGGAAGAAATTGCCATGCTGATGGTCTATGAAGTGACAAGGGACCTGGAAACCTGCGAAGTAGATGTGGAAACCCCGATCTGCACGGCAAAATGCCATCGCCTTGCAGGACATAAATTGGCTGTGGTTCCGATTCTCCGTGCCGGTCTTGGTATGGTGGATGGTGTTCTGAACATGGTTCCTGCAGCAAAGGTGGGACATATCGGCCTTTATCGAGATCCGGAAACACTGAAACCTGTGGAATATTACTGCAAGCTTCCCGCTGACTCTACGGAACGTGAGATTCTGGTGGTTGACCCGATGCTCGCAACCGGTGGTTCAGCCAGCGCTGCGATTCAGTTCATCAAGAACCGTGGATGCAACCGTATCCGTCTGATCAATCTCATTGCTGCTCCGGAAGGTGTGGAACGCATGCAGAAGGATCATCCGGATGTGGATATCTATATTGCTGCTTTGGATGATCACCTCAATGAGCATGGGTATATTGTACCTGGCCTGGGTGATGCGGGCGACCGTCTTTTCGGTACAAAGTAAATTCCATGAAGGATATGCATTTGCTGGTGTGGATCACCCAGTTGGGGCTGACGGTTGCAGCTCCGCTGGCCGGTTTTACATTGCTCGGTGTATGGATTCGGAACCGTTTCCAGGCCGGGAAATGGGTGATTATTCTTTTTTGTGCAATCGGTTTCATCTCGGCAGTCAATGGATTTCGGTCCACGCTGCATATGCTCTCGGAGATGGAAAAGCGTAAGGATGATTCGAAACCGACAGTATCTTTCAACCAGCATGAATAAGCGGGAGGGAAACCTATGGATTCCCGCAGGGAAGTGTTCCGGGAGACACTGGTTGTTCTTCTCGGAGAAATCATTGTTTATCTGATCATGATCGGAATCTTTGCACTGTCAGGCTATCTGGATGGTACGGTCTGGCTTGGCGGAGCAGTAGGCGTAGTACTTGCGGTGGGCAATTTTTTCCTGATGGCCATGAATGTGGATATGGCCGCAGACCGTGCAGTGAATGAGGATGTGCAGGGGGGCAAAAACCTGATGCGCTCTTCCTACATTATTCGCCTGATTCTGATTTTTGGGATTCTTCTTCTGCTGGTCAAGAGTGGACGGTGCAATGCGATAGCAAGCATCGTCCCTCTGGCGCTGGTGCGCTGGATTCTGACCATAGCAGAATTTTTCAGAAAGAAAGGAGGTGCGTAAAGGTTGGAACTGAATGTAACCGGTGCATTTATCTATTTCACCATCCCGATCTTTGGCGGGATTCCGATTACACAGACGACTGTTTCTTCGTTTCTGGTAACCGTGTTTCTGATCATTGCTTCTATCAGGCTTGGAAAGAATCTGAAGAAACGTCCGGACGGCGTACAGGTTCTGGTGGAAAAGGGTGTTACCATGCTTTACAACATGGTGGGTGAAAGCATGGGCAAGCACAATCTGCACTGGGCCCCCTTTATCGGCACCATTTTTCTCTCGAGCATTTGCGGAAGCTTTATCGGTCTGACCGGTTTCCTGCGTTCCTCGACGGCGGACCTGAGCTGCGTCATGGTCTGGGCACTGTCTGTTTCGGTGATTATCTGGTACAACAACATCAAGAACAACGGATTTCTTGGCTGGCTCAAGGGTTTTACGGAGCCGATCGTTGTCATGACGCCAATGAACATCATCAGTGAAATCGCACAGCCTGTGTCGATGGCGTTCCGTCATTTTGGAAATGTTGCCGGCGGCGGTGTGATCACCAGCATACTTTATGTGGCACTGTCGGGTGCTTCAGCAATGCTTCTGAATCTGATTGCTTCGAATGGCGTTCTTGCCGGTATTGTTCTTCTGTCAGTCGGTATTGTTCTTCTGATCATGAACAAGCAGAAATGGCACAAGAAGCGTTTTCTGATCCTGGGCGGAGCATGCGCGGTGATCGGATTCTTCGGTCTTCTCCAGGGAGCGGGTGTGCTCTCCGGTGTTCCGGTTCTTGCGTTCGGCATTCCTGCAGTCCTGTCCTGCTACTTTGACCTGTTTTCAGGCTTTGTACAGGCATATGTATTTACCCTTCTTTCCATGGTTTATATCGGGAATTCCTGCCCTGCCCCTCAAAAGGAAGAAGCAGTGCAGTAATCTTCATACACAAACACGAAGACAGCAAAACAAAGCGTACATTTTTTAGGAGGAAATCATTATGGATCAAGTCATCGCTGAAGCAATCGCAACTGCCGGCAAGGCGATCGGTGCAGGTATCTGCATGGGTATTGGTGCTATCGGACCTGGTGTTGGCGAAGGTACTGCCGTCAGCAAGGCCCTTGAGGGTATGGCTCGTCAGCCTGAAATGGCAGGCACACTGCGTTCAACCATGATTATGGGCTGCGCTATTGCTGAGACGACTGGTATTTATTCTCTTCTGATCGCCTTCCTGATCCTGTTTGTTCTGTAATCTGCTCGCAGCATCCCAAGACGAGAGGAGCGGAACAAAGTGGGTCAGTTTGAAGGTTTTATCGGCGTTGATTTTTGGACTGCGCTGTTTGTGCTTTTGAACACGCTGGCCATCTTCTTTGTGGCTCGGAAGTATCTGTTCAACCCCGTGCACAAAATGATTACGGACCGCCAGAAAGAAATCGACACCATGTATGATGAGGCCGGCAAAGCCAAGAAAGATGCCGAAGAGATGGCTGCAGAATATGAGCATAAGCTGTCGGAAGCCCAGGCGACCGCTGACCGTCTGGTGAAGGAAGCGGTGGTACGCGGCCAGAGCCGGGAAGAAGAGATTGTGCGTCAGGCTACCGAAGAAGCGACAGCCATTATGAACAAGGCCAGCAATGACATTGCCATGGAGAAGAAAAAGGCAGTCAACGATGCCAAGAATGAAATCTCTTCGATGGCCATGGCAATTGCGGAAAAAGTGGTCGGCCGGGAACTGAAGGAAAGCGACCAGTCCGGGCTGGTGGATCAATTCATTGACGAGTTGGGTGATAAGTGATGACGCGCATTGGCAGTGAATATGCACAGGCGCTGTTTGACCTTGCCAGGGACGAAGGACTGAGTGAACGCATCCTGAAGGAAATGGAACTGGTTGATGAAACAGCAGGCGGCAGTTCAGAGTTTCTTCGCATTCTCAGCGCGCCAAACATCTCCAGACAGGAGAGGTGCAGTATACTTGACAATTGCTATAGAGGGAAAGTGCATCCCTATGTGTTGAACTTCATGAAGCTGCTTACAGAAAAAGGATATGCACGGTCCCTTCCGGACTGCTGCAAAGCCTATCGAGAGCTGTACAATGAATTCAACGGCATTCTGGCCGTAACAGCAGTGACTGCTGTTCCTATGACGGCAGAACAGAGCAAACGGCTTCAAGCCAAGCTGGAAAGCATGACAGGAAAACGCGTGATGCTCAGTCCGGTTGTCGATGCAGCCTGTCTGGGCGGTGTGCGGCTGGATTATGATGGCAAACGTGTGGATGATACGGTCCGCCATCGGCTGGATACAGTACGCAGCATGCTTGTCAATGCCACACTGTAGCAGCATAGCGCCTAGAAAGAAAGCAGGGAACATATGGAATTACGACCTGAAGAAATAACAAAACTCATTCGTGAGCAGATCAAGAATTACGAAAACCGGTTGGAGACAAGCGAAACGGGTATCGTGATCCTGGTCGGTGACGGTATTGCCCGCGTCTCCGGACTGGACCAGTGTGTAGCCGGTGAGCTGATTGAATTCCCCAACGGATCCTATGGCATGGCGCAGAACCTGGAAGAGGAGACGGTGTCCGTCATTATCCTCGGCACGGATGCGGGCATCAAGGAAGGGGACGTCGTCAAGCGCACAGGCCGCGTTGTTTCTGTGCCGGTTGGGGAGAGTCTCATTGGCCGTGTTGTGAATGCACTGGGTGAACCAATTGACGGGAAAGGCCCTGTTGAGGCGAAAGAGTATCGTCCGATTGAGTCCAATGCCCCGGGTATCATTGAGAGACAGCATGTGGATACGCCTCTTCAGACAGGTATCAAGGCGATCGACTCAATGATTCCAATTGGCCGCGGTCAGCGCGAACTGATCATCGGTGACCGTCAGACAGGCAAGACCACCATAGCCACGGATACGATTCTGAACCAGAAGGGCAAGAACGTCATCTGTATCTATGTGGCAATTGGGCAGAAGAGGTCCACGGTTGCGCAGGTGGTGCAGAATCTGACAGTGCACGGTGCGATGGAATATACGATTGTCGTATCCGCAACCGCTTCTGAGCTTGCACCTATGCAGTATATTGCTCCTTATTCCGGATGCACCATGGGTGAATACTTCATGCATCAGGGCAGGGATGTACTTGTCATCTATGACGATCTGAGCAAGCATGCGGTTGCATACCGTGCCATTTCTCTCCTGATCCGCCGGCCTCCGGGACGTGAAGCGTTCCCTGGTGATGTCTTTTATCTCCATTCCCGTCTCCTGGAAAGGGCAGCCCGTCTTTCCGACAAGAAGGGTGGAGGCAGTCTGACTGCACTTCCGATCATTGAGACGCAGGCAGGCGATGTTTCTGCTTATATTCCGACCAACGTCATTTCCATTACGGATGGTCAGATCTTCCTTGAAACCGAGCTTTTCAACTCTGGCATTATGCCGGCTGTCAATCCGGGCATTTCTGTGTCCCGAGTCGGCGGTGATGCACAGATCAAGGCGATGAAGAAGGTGGCAGGATCGCTGAAGCTGCTGTATTCCCAGTACAGAGAACTGCAGAGCTTCGCCCAGTTCGGTTCGGATCTGGATGCAGATACCAAGGCTCGTCTTGCCCTT
>ONVN01000084.1 GCA_900321295.1 uncultured Eubacteriales bacterium | reverse complement strand
TGCCATGGATCTCGCCACGGTTCTCGGTGAAAGTGAAGAGGGCCAAGACGATGAAAACCTCTAAGTTTCTGCTCTGCCTGTTTTTGGTTTGCTGTGTTTTGTCTCAGGCCACGGCACAATCTCTTCAGGACTGTCACAGAGTGGCCATGGATAAAAAAGATACCAAGCAGGAGAATCGATCCGTGGTCCGCATCTGGACGGTTGATACGGTGCTGGACAGCGTGGACGATGAAATCAGGCAGATCGAGGATGCCTATGCTGCACGCATTGCTCCAACCCTTCCGAAAGCCGGGGCAACCGCCAACACAGGCAGCCGCGTCGATATTGAAGTCCGTTATTCCCGCACCGGCCTCACATGGATGAGCTTTGTCATTCAGGCAAGAACAAGCTATCACCGGAAGCTCACCGGACAGGAACTGACAACGCGCACCTATGACATGACAACCGGAAACAGGATTCTGCTCACGGACATTTTTCCCGAAGGAAGCCCTGCCTGGGTCCTGCTGGCGGATGCAGTCCGTACGCAGTGCCTCGCCTATTTTCCATCCGAGATTCCTGAAGAAGCCGCCCTTGACGAGCTTTGCTCTCTGGAATCCCTGAGAAATGCGGATTTTTCCCTTCATGGCATGTCGCTGGTTCTTCATTATCCTGCCTATCTGCTTTATCCGGATCACTACACCCTCATGGAAGTCACGCTCATGTATCCGGAGATCCGTCCCTACATGACCGCGGATGCCCAAAGGGAGACAGACAATCTCACATATTATAAAACCTGCGCGCTCACTTTTGATGACGGCCCCGTCCGGACAAACACAACGCTTGTTCTTCAGAATCTGATGACCGCTGGCTGCCGCGGAACCTTCTTTGTAATCGGAAACCGGATCAAAGCCTATGACGATCTGATTCAGCGTGAGCACGATGAAGGTCATGCGCAGGGATATCACAACTGGCATCACGGAACAGCCACCAAATCCAGCGGCACCGCTCTCCGGGCCATGAAGGAGAAATGCGATGCCGCCATGATCAAGGCGATCGGCACAATCTGCACCTATGACCGGGTGCCCTATGGGCTCTATCCCCAGATGATTGCGGCCCAGGTCGGCTGGCCGTATATCCAGTGGAGTCTGGATACATACGACTGGCGTGGAAAAAATACCGCTGCCGTTCTGTCCACCGTAAAGAGTGAAATCCAGGACGGAGATATCATCCTGTGCCATGATATCAAGGACAACACACCGGAATCCACACGGCAGATGTGCGAATACCTTCAGGAAAACGGATACATGCTTCTGACGATTGATGAGCTTTTTGCAAAAGACAGAGTAACCCTTCAGCCCGATACGGTCTATTTCCACTGTGTCAACGGCGATACCACCATCCGCAAAAAATGATGCGCATCCTGCAGGAAGGCTTCCGGGTCTTCCTGTTTTTGTTTCCTGATGACTCCGGGGTTTCTTGGTTTACAGACCGTACTTTGTATGCTAAGATGGTTTTCAGCGGCACCGAACTGCCCCTTCGGTGCATTCCATGGTGAAAAGATCCTGTTTGAAGCTGCGGATCAGCAGTAATGCAAATATGCCACCCTCGATGGACCGAAGATTCAGTCTCCGGGGATGGTGATCATGATTCTATCCGGGAGGTATTCATATGGAGCTACAGGAACTTGTCAATCAATCACGACGCATTGTTTTTTTCGGCGGTGCGGGTGTTTCCACAGAAAGCGGAATTCCCGACTTCCGTTCTCAGGACGGCCTGTATCATCAGCACTATGCCTATCCTCCGGAAGTCATTCTTTCCCATACCTTCTTTATGAAACAGCCAGAGGAATTCTACCGCTTTTACCGTGATAAAATGCTTCCGCTCGAAGCAAAGCCCAACCAGGCCCATCTGAAGCTGGCGGAAATGGAACAGAAAGGCAGACTGAAGGCCGTGGTCACCCAGAACATCGACGGTCTGCATCAGCTTGCTGGTTCCAAGCGTGTCTATGAACTTCACGGCAGCATTCACCGCAATTACTGCATGAAATGTCACAAATTCTATTCTCCTGAAACCATCCGGGACAGTACCGGTGTACCGAAATGCACATGCGGCGGAACCATCAAACCAGATGTCGTGCTTTATGAAGAAGGCCTGGACGAGGAGATTCTCACCCAGAGTGTGAAAGCAATTTCCAGGGCAGACCTGATGATTGTTGCGGGTACCAGTCTGACCGTGTACCCTGCTGCCGGTCTCCTGCACTATTTTCAGGGGGCTCATCTGGTCCTGATCAATCGTGATGCCACGCCCATGGACGGTATGGCAGATCTCGTGATCCATGAAAAAGTAGGAGAAGTCCTGGGCAAACTGAAGATTGAGCCTCTGGAAGGAGAATGACCCATGTTCCCGGAACTGCATACCCCAAAACGGGCAGTCCTCGCGGATGCCATTCCCAGGCGGTTTTCATGCCATCATTATGATGCTGCTCCCTCCCTGGCAGACTGGTCTGTCCTGTCCTATCTGACGGGCAAATGGTCCCACCAGGATATCCGCCTGCGTCTCGTCCGCGTTCCGGAAGGTTTTCTTTCCGGTGGTATTCTTCGCTTCGGAAGGATCACCGGGACCGATACCGTCTGTATTCTTTCCGGGCCTTCCGATCCCATGCATCTGATCATGGCCGGTTCTCTGGGCGAAGCTTTTGTTCTTGAATGTACTGCACTCCAGTTTGGCACCTGCTGGGTGACTGGCAGTATACTTCGAAAGCCGCTCCCGCTGGATTTTCTTCCTGGGGAAACAGTCTTTGCGCTCATTGCCCTTGGACTTCCGGCAGAGAAACTTCCGCCACGCCACCGAAAAGAAATCTCCGCTTTATGCGACGGTGATTTCTCCTCCTGGCCGGAACCCTTTCAGCGGGCCGCCCGTTATGTCCGTGAAGCCCCTTCCGCATCAAATGCCCAGCCCTATCTGATGCACGCTGATCAGAACAGATTCTCCATCGATTCTTCCGATCGGACCCGGCTGGATCTTGGTGTCGCTCTCTGTCATGCCGACCTTGCGCTTGACATGCCCCACACCTGGTCTTTCAGCAGCCATCCCCAACAGCCCATGGCCACTTGCACCCGCACTATGTGAATCAGTATTTTCATTTTTAACCAATTTGTCCTCATTTTTCGTGAGTTTCCCTATGCTTTTTGCATTTTTCATGAATTCAGCTTGCAAATATTCATTCTTCCATTATAATGAGAGATATCTTGCTTCGGGCAGATATCCGACTCTGGACAAAAGGGGAACAATGAATATGCAGGAATCCTGGGAACTGGTTGAGCATTTAAACCTTTCCGGAAAGAAGCTCAGCAAAAGCCATCGCCGCATTGCAGAATACCTCTGTGATCACTATGATAAAGCGGTGTTTATGACGGCCAGCCAGTTAGGAAACAGCGCGCAGGTCAGTGAATCCACCGTTGTGCGTTTTGCGACTGCGCTCGGTTATGAAGGCTATCCTGAAATGCGAAAAGCACTGCAGGAACTGGTCAGCCATCATCTGACCGGTACGCAGCGCGTGGAGATCGCTTCGGAAATCTCCCCCAAAGATGTACTGACCACCGTTCTCAAGAGCGATATGAACAATCTGCGGGCTACCCTTGAGGGGATGGATACTGCCGTTTACGATGACGCTGTCCGCAGAATTCTCGATGCCAAGCACCTGTATGTCATGGGCCTTCGCTCTGCAGCACCGCTTGCCCAGTTTTTGGGATACTACCTGAATTTCATTTTTGACAATGTTCATCTGGTCTCGTCCGGTTCCACGGATGTCTTCGATGAAATTGCCAAAATCCAGACAGGCGACGTCATGATCGGAATCAGTTTTCCCCGCTATTCCAACCGGACGATTGATGCGATGGCATTCGCCAAAAGCAATGGTGCCGAAGTCATTGCCATTACGGACGGCCCCATGTCCCCGCTGTGTCTTTCAGCCGATTCCATACTCATGGCACAGATTGACATGGCATCCTTTGTGGATTCACTGGCTGCCCCGCTTTCTGTCATTAATGCACTGCTGGTTTCTCTGGGACTTCAGCGCACGGAGGCTCTGAAAGAGCATTACCGCCAGCTTGAGAATGTCTGGGGAACCTACAAAATCTATATGGAATCAGAAGGAACTCAGTTGAGGAGCCGCTCCTATCCGCGATCGGAGGAAAAAAAGCATGGCTGATCTGCTCGTTGTGGGCGGCGGTGCAGCCGGTCTTATGGCCGCCTACAGCGCCGCAAAAGAAGGTGCAGAAGTAGTTCTTCTTGAACACAATGAAAAGCTAGGCAAGAAAATCTATCTGACTGGCAAAGGACGCTGCAATGTCACCAATGACTGCACGCGTGATGAGTTTTTTCGGGAGCTCCCCCGCAATCCCCGTTTTCTGTACTCTGCTTTTTCAGCGCTCTCTCCCCAGGACCTGATGGACCTTCTGGAGAAGAACGGACTTCCGCTGACCGTTCAGCGCGGCCGGCGTGTCTTTCCGCTTTCCGAGAAAGCCAGTGATGTCACCCGTACGCTTGAGCAGATGCTGAGAAAAAACCATGTTCAGGTCCGCCTGCATGCAGACGCCGACCATCTTCTCACGGAAAACAGCCGCATCTGCGGGCTCCAGCTGAAAACAGGGGAAACGCTGTCCTCTTCCGCTGTCATCCTTGCCACTGGCGGTCTCTCCTACCCTTCCACCGGCTCTACGGGGGATGGATACCGTATGGCCCAGGAACTCGGACACAGCATACAGAAAACACTTCCGAGCCTGACGGCACTGGAGACGGAAGAGGCATGGCCGCGCAGTCTTCAGGGACTTTCCCTGAAGAACACGGAAATCTCTGCATTCCAGGGAAAAAAGGTTCTGTACCGGGAAATGGGTGAAATGCTCTTCACACATTTTGGCATTTCCGGTCCCATCGTCCTTGAAATGAGCTGCCACCTGCCTGAAAACCTTTCCGATTGTCAGGTTTTCCTGAATCTGAAGCCTGCGCTGACACCGGAACAGGTCACTGCACGTCTGCAGCGTGAGTTTGACGCGGCTCCAAGGCGTTCGCTCAGTCACGTTTTCGAGACCATGCTTCCTCAGCGCTTTGCCGCACTGTTTCCCGAGCTCGCAGGAATCAGCGGGGAGAAAACCTCTGCAAACATCACAAGAGCTGAGCGGCAGCTTCTATGCGAAAGACTGCAGCATCTGCCGCTTCACCTGACGAAGCGCCGTCCCATGGCTGAAGCCATTGTGACACGCGGCGGCATTACCGTGCGGGAGGTTGACCCCGCCACCATGCAGAGCCGTCTGGTCCCAGGGCTTTACTTCTGCGGAGAAATTTTGGATGTGGATGCCCATACCGGCGGATACAATCTGCACATTGCTTTCTCTACGGGGTTTCTTGCCGGCATGAGCGCAGCCCAAAGCCTGACCGCTCTGTAAACCCTTTATCTTTCTCCCTTTTCGATCCACCTGTGCTGCTTAGTGCAGTGGTTTTGTTCACAGATTATCATGCCAGGAGTCTTCTGCATGCAATATATCGTCCTCGATTTGGAATGGAATCAGCCGATCAACTATCAGAACAGAATCTACCGTCTTTATGGAGACCGTCTTGTCTTTGAAATGATCCAGATCGGTGCAGTGCGTATTGATGAGCACATGAATATACTGGATTCCATTTCCATTCCCATCCAGCCATCCTGCTATACGGTCATTCATCCCCGTATCCGTTCCATGACCCACCTCACCAGCGATGCACTGGCCGATGCTCCGTATTTTCAGGAAGCGATGGAGCAGTTCGTCAGTTGGTGCGGGGAGGATTATGTCCTTCTGACATGGGGCTGTGATGATGTCAGTGTTCTTCAGCAGAACCTGGATTTTTTCGAAGTGCACCCTGACCTGCCAACGCTGTATGACATTCAGCCTCTTTTTGTCAAAGAGTTTTCCCTGAATAACCGGATGGGCCTGAAGAGTGCAATGGAACTCATGTCCCTCACACCTGAGGAAGACCGATATTTCCACAATGCCCTTCATGATGCGTATTATACAGCCCTTGTGTTTACGCATCTGAAAAACCCCGAAGATGTCCTTTCCTATCCGCAGACACCGAAGTCCCTGATTCATCAGGAGGCAGACAAACCGCGCAAAGGCGATCTGTTTGAGTCCATCGAAAAGGGCCTTGAAAGCATCCAGGCGAATGAACCGCATTGCGCTGTCTGTGCCAAAGTCTGTGCTCTCGACGGCTGCTATGTTCCCCAGTCACGTGATCGTCTGATCGGCCTTGCCAAATGCTCCAAGCATGGTTCGATGCTGGTCCGCATCACTTTCCGGACAGCTCCGGACGGTATGTATTCCATGACGGTCAAAACCTCCAAAGCGAGCCGCAGCAATATTGCCTATATTCATACCAAACAGTTCCAGATGCAGGAAAGTACGGCTCAGGGAACGGAAGGGCTCTCCGATATGCCTTTTGTCGGTTCTCTTGATGAATCGCTCCTGTAATCTCCTGTTTTCTCTCCGATCACCACGCCAGAAAGGAGCCTGTCATGCGCATTACTGTTTCTTCCACGCCCTATGATCTTCCCGAAGGGAGTCTTGTCCGCGACGCAATTGCAGCTGCGGGCCTTGACCTGAAAACTGTGCTTGGAGTCCGCACGGAAACCGGTGTTCTGGAACTCGGTGATGAGCTGAAAGACGGTGCCATGCTGCAGCCTCTCACGCTGCAGGATGCTGAAGGCCGCCGTATCTATGAGCGTTCCGTCCGTTTTGTCATGCTGATGGCGATCCGTGACCTTTTCCCGGGACAGCGCGTTCGCATTGAACACTCGGTGCCGGGCGGCATCTTTGTTCACCTTCCCGGAAGAATTCTCACCACCGAGGATGTGGACCGCATCGAGGCACGGATGAAGGATATTACGGCACGCGATCTTCCCTTTGTGCCTTCCTACTGGCCGCAGGCACAGGTCATGTCCTATTTTGCGGAACGTGGTGAAACCGATAAGCTTGCTCTCCTCAGCTGCAGGAAAGCGCCGGTTATCCGCATGTACTGCTGTGACGGCTATAATGAATATTTTCACGGAACGATGGCACCTTCCACTTCCTGGACACCGGTGTTCCATCTGATTCTCCTCGGTGCAGGCTTTGTCATCCTTCTCCCGAACGAAAACCATCCCGACAAACCTGCTGCCTATTTTGACCGTCCCAAACATCTCGCCGTGTTTTCCCAGAGTGAAGCATGGTGCCGGATTCTTGGCGTCAACAATGTTTCCGATCTGTCCCGCCTGATTGAGCATCATGAGCTCCGTGAATTCATCCGTGTGAATGAGGCACTGCATGATCAGGCGCTGGTTGATACGGCCAGGAATATTGTTGAGCGCAGAAGGCATGTCGTACTGGTTGCAGGTCCGTCCTCCTCCGGGAAAACAACCTTCTCCGGCCGGCTGGCCATTCAGCTTCGTGTGCTTGGCCACAGGGCACACCGTATCAGTCTGGATAACTATTATCTGGACCGCTACCTTGTCCCCAAGGAACCGGATGGAACCTATGACCTCGAGCACATCCGCACTCTTGACCTTCCCCTTCTTCGCCAGCAGATTGTGGAGCTGCTGAACGGAAACAGCGTCAATCTTCCGGTTTTCAATTTCAAGACGCAGCTCCGTGAAAAAGAGGGCATTCCCATGCGTCTTGATCCGTCCGATATTCTGATTTTTGAAGGCATTCATGCACTGAATCCGCTTCTTTCAGAGGGGATCCCTGCGGATGAAATCTATCGGATCTTTGTGTCGGATCTTACCTGTCTGAACATGGATGACCATAACCGGATCCGGACAACAGATGTCCGTCTGCTGCGGAGAATTGTCCGTGATCAGCAGTTCCGCAATGTTCCCCCTGAGGAAACGCTTGCCATGTGGCCCAGCGTGCGCCGGGGAGAGGAAACCTGGATTTTCCCCTATCAGGAGCTTGCAGATACGATCTTCAACACGGCGCTCCATTATGAGCTGCCCGTCCTGCGTTACTTTGCCAGGGAGAAGCTTCGGAAGGTGGCACCTTCCGAAGACGGATATCTGCTTGCCATGCGCCTCCGGAAAATCCTCTATTATGTTCCGGAGATTGATCCCGCTGTCCTTGATGAAATTCCACCCCTGTCTCTGCTCAGGGAATTCATCGGCGGATGCACAATTGATGAAAAATAAAACGCTTGCCCGGACCCCTTCGTCCGGACAAGCATTTTTCTTAATTGCTCATGCTTTTTTCGATCCGCTTGATGATCTCGTCCGCCTGTTCCGCACTGACCTTTCCGTGCTCCATCTGAGAGACCCGGCTTCGGCTCACGCCAAGGAGCTCGGCAAGTGCACTGCAGGTCAAACCATACCGCTCCCGTGCAGCATGGACTCTCTCTGCAGGATTGTCTTCCAAGGAAGACATTTTTTGAAGCTGCCCTGCATTGTCTGTCGGTAAAACCAGCGTCTTTCCCTCAAGCATGTATTCCATTTCATTCCTGATTTCTTCCGATTCCTCTGCGTAAGCCGAGTCTTCGTCAAAGGTGGTATACACATTCTGAAATGCATCCCACCATTCAGAGCTCGGTTCTGCACCATTTTCCAGTCTTGCAACCAGATTGGCTGAGCATCCTGTATAGTACGCCAGCTGATTGCGTGACATGTTGTGCTGTTCCCGAAAGCTCTGGATATATTCTCCACTGGTCATTCGATTCACTCCATAGAAAAGAACCAGGTCACTGGACCGGATCCTGTCAATTCAGTTTCTCTTCCGTGCTATTGCACATATACGATATTGTACTCCGATTATGTTTTCTGTCAATCTGATCTTGCTTTTTTCAAAATCCGTGGTATGATGCCATGTATGTGCAGAGATGGGGACGGTACAGGCCGGAAGCATCAGCGAGCCGGGGAGAGTGAAAGCCTGGCAGTGGAACGCCTGTATAGATCACCCCGGAGTGCGGTTGTCTGAATTCAGCGTAGGACAGCCCGGGTGCTCCCGATACAGAGCATGCAGAACATCCTGCAAAGAGAGGGCAGCGTAAGTTGTCAACTTGGGTGGTACCGCGGAACATTTTCCGTCCCAGGCAGAATCTGGGACGTTTTTTCGTGCCCAGGAAACAGAATAGGAGGAACACCAATGTACAGCAAAGTGGCAACTGACATGAAGTTCGTCGAACGTGAAGGTCAGGTCGTCAAGCTCTGGAAGGAAAAGGACATTGTCCGCAAGTCCTTCGCCAACCATCAGGACAGCAAAGAACATTTCACCTTTTTCGACGGACCTCCCACTGCAAACGGCAAGCCGCATATCGGCCACATCGAGACCCGTGTCATCAAGGATCTCTTTCCCCGCTATCAGTCCATGAAGGGAAAGTCGGTCACCCGTAAAGCCGGCTGGGATACCCACGGACTTCCTGTTGAGCTTGAAGTTGAAAAAATCCTCGGACTTGACGGCAAGCAGCAGATTGAAGCCTATGGCATCGAACCGTTCATCGGCAAGTGCAAGGAAAGCGTGTGGAAATACCTGCACGAATGGGAAAAAATGTCTGAGCAGGTCGGATACTGGGTTGACATGGAGCATCCCTACGTGACCTATGACAACAATTACATTGAATCCGAATGGTGGTCCCTCAAGCAGATCTACGATAAGGGCATGCTCTACCAGGGACATAAAGTGGTTCCCTACTGCCCCCGCTGCGGAACGGCTCTTTCCAGCCATGAAGTCGCCCAAGGCTACAAGAATGTCAAAGAAACCTCTGCGATTGCCCGCTTCAAGGTTCGCGGTGAGGAAAACACCTATCTCCTTGCCTGGACAACCACACCCTGGACGCTTCCGAGCAACCTCGCGCTGTGTGTCAATCCCCGTGATACCTACGCCAAATTCCGTATCGGTGATGAAATCTTCATCATGGGCAAAGCACTGATTCCTTCGGTTTTCCCGGATCAAGAGCCCGAAATTCTCGAGGAAATGTCCGGCACCGATCTTCGCGGCACCGAATATGAACCTCTGTATGCCTTTGTACAGCCGGACAAGAAAGCCTGGTTTGTTGTCTGTGACGATTATGTCACCATGGATGACGGCACTGGCATTGTCCACATTGCTCCCGCTTTTGGTGAAGACGATAACCGCGTCTGCCGTGCCAATGATCTTCCTTTCGTCTGCCTTGTGGACGACCGTGGCTGCATGACCAAGGAAACCAAATGGGCTGGCGTGTTTGTCAAAGATGCGGACCAGCTGGTTCTGGACGATCTGAAAGAGCGCGGACTCCTCTTCGCTGCCCTTCCTTTCGCCCATGATTATCCCTTCTGCTGGCGCTGTGATACCCCTCTTCTGTATTATGCAAGACCCACCTGGTTCATCCGCATGACCGCTGTACGTGACGCGCTCGTGCGCAACAACCAGACCATCAACTGGATCCCTGACAACATCAAGGATGGCCGTATGGGCAACTTCCTTGAAAACGTCATTGACTGGGGTCTTTCCCGTGAACGTTACTGGGGTACGCCCCTGCCTGTATGGCGCTGTGCGTGCGGCGAAACACACGTTGTGGGTTCCATCGCCGAGCTTCGCGAAATGGCAGTAAAGGATCCCGGCGCTGATATCGAACTGCACCGTCCCTTTATTGATCAGGTTGAACTTCGCTGCCCGAAATGCGGTGGCAGCATGCACCGTGTCAAGGAAGTCATTGACTGCTGGTACGATTCCGGCTCAATGCCCTTCGCCCAGTGGCACTATCCCTTTGAAAACAAAGAGATCTTTGAAAACAACTTCCCCGCTGACTTCATTTCGGAAGCCATTGACCAGACCCGTGGCTGGTTCTACACCCTGGAGGCCATTTCCACCTGCCTGTTCGACCAG
>ONVN01000029.1 GCA_900321295.1 uncultured Eubacteriales bacterium | reverse complement strand
TCTCAAATCCACTGGGCAGTTTTATGCATCCATATCGGTCGGAAGCTCCCATCACATGCTGCCAGCATGCTTTCATATCTTCATTCTTTTCCAGAACAAGCGGACGATATTCCTGCTTGGTATGCCGGATTTTGGTCGGGACCATGTGAAAATGATTCAGGGCGACCGTTCCGTCTTCCTGAATATCCCAAGTCAGCTGGAAGATTCCGCTGGCTGGATCAAGCGCTTTGATGGAGCCAAAAACAAAATTGCCTGTTGAGAAGAAAATCGGTTTTCCTTTGTAAAAATACACGGGCTGCAGAACATGAGGGTGATGACCCCATATCACATCGGCACCGGATTCAAGTATTTTGACTGCAAACGGAAATTGTGAAGCATTGGGATTTTTTCGTTCTTCCCGTCCCCAGTGAAGAGAAACAATAACAATCTGGCACCCTTCGCTGCGTAAGATCTGAATATTCTGGGCAATCAGTTCCTGGTTTGCATTGGTCGGATAGGTAAACCCGATCAGCCCGATCCGTACACCTTTTATAAGAATCCGTCCAAGGGTAACATAACTGTTTTTCGTCCGTGTCGGATTCAGAGAGCCAAAATGCATAACGCCAGCTTTATCGAGGTTTTCCAGTGTGTCCTTGTAACCACCATACTTGAAATCAATACAATGGTTATTCACTGTATTGACGCCGTCAATGCCCCCACGGCTCAGGATTTGTGCAAACTCGGGTTTGCCAATGATATTAAAGGATTTCAGTGGATAGAGCGGCGCATCGTTATCGGTCAGAACAACTTCAAGATTGGCAAGTGTAAAGTCATCCGCATGGAAAATATCGGACACGGTTTCAAAAAGCCAGTCATATCCTTTTGCCTTAATGCAAGATGTCAGGGAAGATTTGTTTTTCCGTGAGGAAAGCGTATCCCCAATGGAGCAGTCCCCCACAAAGGATAATGTCAGCTGGTTCTCCTGAGAACTGGAATCGGGATTGACATAATGAAGATAATCATCTTCCATCTCGTTGGCAGCGGACGCGCCTGAAATGGCTGGAACATTAATATGGATCGCTGACTCCCCGACAGCAGCACTGCAATAGAGAAGCAGCAGGATCAATGTGGCAAGAAGTTGACGCATATCAT
This sequence comes from uncultured Eubacteriales bacterium, assembly GCA_900321295.1. Lineage (GTDB taxonomy): Bacteria > Bacillota > Clostridia > Christensenellales > Aristaeellaceae > UBA2943. The sequence continues at coordinate 3,959 of ONVN01000029.1, read as the reverse complement.
TCATTTCCCCTCAATTTGTCGTCCATGATCAACCGATTGTTCCAAAGCATTGGACGCTGTTTCATTCCTCAGGATATAAGGAAAGCGAGCCGTCAGACATTACATAAACGGTACCTTTTTCTTCAAATCCTTCCGGAAGACACGCATACCCGTTTTTCGGCACCCCCATCACTTTTTTTCGGCATTTCCGCATTTCGGTGGTATCCGTGAGGAGTAGTGGCCGGTATTCAGATTTGCTATGGCGGAGCTCAGCCGGAATCATATGGAAAGATGCAAGGGAGACCGTTCCGTCATCATGGATGTCCCAGGAAAACTGGAAGATACCTGTCGCAGGATCAAGAGCTTTAATGCTTCCAAAGACGAAATTGCCCGTTGAAAAAATGATCGGTTTCCCATCATAGAAGTAGACCGGCTGAAGTACATGTGGATGATGTCCCCAGATCAGATCCGCCCCGGCGTCCAGTATTTGTTTGGCATAAGGAAACTGGCCCTTATTCGGAACCTTTTTTTCTTCCGTCCCCCAATGCAGAGAAACAATCACGATTTTACATCCTTCAGAACGCAGCAGTTGTATATCATCTTTGATATATTCAAATACTTCATCCGTCAATGGATATGCATAACCCGTGACACCGACACGTACGCCTTTGATCTCGAAGCGTCCAAGCTTAATATAACGATTGGACTGCCGTGCAGGATTCAAAACCCCAAAATGACGGACGCCAACCGCTTCCAGGTTCGCGAGTGTGTCCTCATATCCCGAATACTTGAAATCGATACAGTGATTATTCACCGTATTCACTGCATTAATACCGCTGACGGCAAGTATATCACGATGCAAAGCAGGCCCAACCAGATTGAATGCCTTCAATGGATACAAGGGACTCATTGTATCCGTCAATACACATTCAAGATTCGCAAAAGTGAAATCATCTGCATGGAAGATATCCGATACGGTGGAAAAAAGCCAGTCAGCAGGATGCCCCGCAAGCGTTCCGGTCATACTGTTTTTCCGTTTCACCGATTTAAGATTATCTCCAATCGAACAATCCCCGACAAAAGAAAATGTCAGGGTCTGAGCACCCGAAGTGCTTTCCGGGTTGGCGTATTTCAAATATGGTTCCGCAGGCTCCAGTGCTTCCGGTTGTATCTCTTCTCTGTTATTCCGTTGTTCAACAGCAAAACGATTCTCTGTTTCGAATCTTTCTTCTGCAGACTCGTCCGGCTCTGGCATTACAACAATTGGATCAATGGAAATCTGGAGGACATCCGTCTCGTCATCTGAAACAAGTTCTGCCGCAGCCGCAGTGCAGAACATCAAAAAGGTGCAGATCAAGACCGCATACTTTTTATACATGTTTGCCTGCATGTGCTGATTCCCCCTCACCTTTCAAACAACAATCCATCGTTTGAGCCGTTGATCATCTTCTTTTGCGGCCGGTTCCTTTTCCCGTCAGCACGGCCAGTATTTCAGGCGCATCGGCTCCCATACGCTTGCAGATACGTTCCAGAGCCTGCTCTTCCAATAAATTCTCTGCACTGTTGACATAGGCTTCGCCATAAAAATGCTCAGGTGTATCAAGCAGCGCATTTCCCCAGCCATATGGTTTTCCATGCCGGTCGAGATCATAGACAAAATCATCATGAACAAGGAACGTAAGCATTTGCAGATGAATGAGTTCCTTGTCAAAATCCTTGGGACTGCCCAGCGCCTTTCTGATATGCTTTGCAAGAGCAGGACCATTTTTTTCAACAAACCGCATGATGTCACCCGCAGTACGGGACAGCAGGCCGTCCTCCCACATACCCTCGAAGTCATATCCATCCCGGCGTATACGTACAAGAAGGGGAAAAATATCTTTAGCAACAAAAACCGCACCACCACGAGCAAATTTGCCATAAACGCATTTTTGTTCTCTTGCCAGTGTTCCCTTCCATTCCCAGGGCCCTTCCTGTTCCGTGAACCAGATTTCCCGTGCAGCCAGGTCCTCCAGTGAAACAAAGCCTTCCTGATGGAAAAATGGCAGAAAGGCATATTCTTCCACCGCTTTTTCAAGGTCCTTTCTGCATGAAACTCTGGAAGTTCTTTGCAGATGGTCACACATACTGACAGTCCTTTCAGCTTTTCCGTTCACTCCTGAAGGAACGCATCAGATAATCTGGTTTCCTTCCTTGTCAATAATCATCCAGCCGTTTTCATTCCGCACGCAGGTATAACCCCCGGAGAACTGCATAACCTGATCATATACAGCAGGAATGACAACCTTCCCCTCTGTATTGATAAATCCCCACTTGCTTTCCTTACAGACCCCTGCAAGACCTTCTGAGAAGACATAGCAGTCATCCCACTGGGCGGCAATGGCGAGCTCGCCTTTCCTGTTCATAAAACCACGCAGGCCCGCACTTTCCACTGCAGCAAGGTCTTCGGAAAAAGGAGCGGCAAACTCATACTTCACCTCGATGATCTCCCACCCATCCCGATCCACTGCACCATATTTCCCATTGTGCGCCACGATGGAGAGTCCCTGCTGGAAGCTGCTTACAAACTCATACTGGGGTTCTGCGACCACTTTACCCGCTGCATCAATAAGACCATAACGGTTGTTCACACAGATTCGCCCGAGACCATCCGAAAACTCCATGGTCATATCCCATTCATTCGGAATGATCAGATTGCCGTTCGTATCGATGTATCCCCACTTGCGCGCCCGCATAACCGGGCAGCGTCCATCATGGAAACGTCCGACCTTCTCCCATGCAGGTTCAATGACCGTTGTTCCTTCTTCGTTCAGGAACCCATAGAGACCACCACGCTGAAAAGCGGCCAGTCCTTCATAAAACTGATACCCAGTATCCCAGGGTGCGCAGCTGTTTTCATGACCATTTGCATCAAGGACATAGCGTTTTCCGCGCTTTTCAACATATGCCTTTCCATTTTCAAAAGGTGAAGCGCTTTCCCAGACTGGGGCAATCACCGTTTTTCCTTCCGCATTGATGTATCCATATTTGCCTTTTTCTTCAATCAGAGCCAATCCATCAGAAAACTCACTCAGGATCTGATAGGATGGCTCAATTGCATGCTTTGTTGAAACATATAGGATTCCATTGCGCTTGCTGGTATTCTCATGAAATGTAAAGACACCGTTGCCCCAGCTGGAGACTTCTGAGGCACGATGAAATGCAGCAATCATGCGATCCTGGGAAACACTTTTTTCTTTTGCCTTGGGCTGCCTTGACGCAGGTCTTGCACGCTGTTCCTGCGCGGCCTGTACAGGAGCAATCTTTTCTTTCTTCTGCTCGGGGACACGGCGTCCATTCTCTTTCGGAATGCTTTTGGACCTGTTTTCCTGCTTTGAACGCTGAGCTTTCATGCCCGTCTGCACAGACAAAATTTCTTTCACAGGAAGAACCTGTTCCTTGATCGGCTCCGACGATGATTTTTGAATGTTGCGGCGTACCGGGGGCCTTATACGACGGACATGGTTTCTTTCTTTTTTGGCTTCGATTCCGCCTGCATCCTCACCGGCAGCGATCACAGTCCATGGAAAAAGCATCATGATCAGAAAGGTTCTCAGGTTCATATTCTGCGGTGTCTCGATTCGAGACACCTTCACTCCTCTCAGGTATCCTATAAATATACATGCCTACACGAATTGAGGCTGGTTTTCTTCCGTCCATAGATCGTATCGCTTCAGCGTTCCGGTTTGCCGCATGGAAAAATCCATGATGAACGGATCAGCACTTCATTCCCTGATGGATGCTGTACAGATTCACCGGCACCGGAAGGAAAAAGAAAACCAATTTATGATAACACAGTTTTTGTTTTCTGTCACTGCATGGGCATTGAACAAAAGAATGTCCAATGATCCCTGATTCCAGACACTTTCTCCCCGATTGATCCATTCTACGTCCAGGCAATCTTCAATGTATGGAAGAAGAATGTTTACAGTACGCCTTTC
>ONVN01000044.1 GCA_900321295.1 uncultured Eubacteriales bacterium | reverse complement strand
GGAAGCCGTAGCTCTCCTCAAAGCCGAAGAGGAAGGTGTGGCTGCCATCGTCCTGGAACTGCTGGATCTTCTCGCCGATGAACTTGAAGCCCGTCAGCACCTCGAACATCTCCACCCCGTAGCTCTCGCAGATGCGGTTGGCCAGGGAGGTGGACACGATGGACTTGCAGACCGCGCCGTTTGCGGGCAGGGTGCCCTGCTTCTGCTTGGTGGAGAGGATGTATTCCAGCAGCACGCAGCCGATCTGGTTGCCGGTCAGCAGATGGAACACGCCGTCATGGCCGCGGACAGCCAGGCCCAGACGGTCGCAGTCCGGGTCGGTGGCAAAGATGACATTGGCATGGACCTTGTCAGCCAGCTTTTCCGCCAGCACGAAGGCACCGGGATCTTCGGGGTTCGGAACCTTGACGGTGCTGAAGTTTCCGTCCGGCAGTTCCTGCTCGGGCACAACGGCCACCTTGGTGATGCCGATTTCCTTGAGCATGCGGCGGACCGGAACATTGCCGGAGCCATGGAGAGGCGTATAGACGATGGAGAGCTTGTCGCCCTGTTCCTTGAGCATATCGGGCTGGATGCACAGGGTGCGGATGTCTTCCATGTAGTCGTCGTCGACTTCCTTGTCGCCGATGATCTTCAGCAGGCCGGACTTGAGGGCTTCCTCTTCATCCATGCATACCGCATCGGTATAGGACAGGGCCTTGATGTAGCTTGTCACGGCATCGGCGGCTTCCGGTCCCAGCTGGGCGCCGTCATCTCCGTAGACTTTGTATCCGTTGTACTGGGGAGGATTGTGGCTGGCCGTCACCACGACGCCGCCGGCTGCATTCAGGTGGCGGACAGCGTAGGACAGGATCGGGACAGGACGAAGGGCATCAAACAGGAAGGCGGGAACACCGTTGGCACACAGCACAAGGGCTGTATCCTTCGCGAATTCAGCCGAGAAACGGCGGCTGTCATAGGCAATCACCACGCCGCGTTTCGCATTCTCAGGATCCTGCATCAGATACTGTGCATAGCCCTTTGTCGCACGCCGCACATTGTATTTGTTCATGCGGTTGGTGCCGGCACCCAGAACGCCACGCATACCGGCGGTACCGAAGGACAGACCCGTGTAGAAACGGTCCTGGATCTCCGCATCGTTGCCGGCAATCGCCTTCAGGTCTTCCACGGTCTCCGGATCATTGGCAAAATCCGCAAGCCACTGTTCATACGCCTTTTTGACATCCACCATATGAAAAGACTCCTTCCAAATAATCATCCGGACGCTTGCGCGTCCTCTATTCCGGCGGGAAATCCCCGCAGAATATTCGTGTTTCAGTTTCCCCTGCCATGGCACAGCCGGAAGAGTTTTCCCGATCCGCAGGGGCAGGGATCATTGAATCCGGGAACACCATCCTGGAGATCCATGGCGGCCAGGTACGGCGGATCCGACATGCGCTGCATGCTCCGGACCTCCTCCACCGTCCATCCTTTCAGCTCCCACTGCCGGCAGTTGTCCAGGTACTCACGGACGATGTCCTTCAGTTCATCCTTTGCGCTTTGCGGCGTCAGTTTTCCGCCCTTTTCCAGCAGCATTTTTTCCGCTTCGCTGCGCTCCCCGGTTCTCGCCAGGTAGGCTGCGCTGGTCAGGGTATAGGCCAGTTTCCGGGAACGTTCCGAGTGCCGGACACGCCGCCTGCAGGCAGTCTCCACGCTGCCCTTGAGCAGGCTCATATCCCTGGGCATGGATTTGGACGGATCCAGCAGCGCGTAATACCGGTAAGCCGCTTCACTGCCGAGGATTTCCGTCTCCTCCGTGGGTCCGTTCACAGCCTCCGCAATGTAGTAGGGCAGTTTCCGGTACAGGCTTCCCTGCCGGACTTTCCGGAACTTCTCATCGTACATGGCCCGCGGGTCGAGCAGCATGGTTCTGCCCTCAGAGATTTCCATGGCGGACTGCCCGTGCCGGCAGAGCATGATTTCCTCCAGCGCCTGGGCCAGCACCTCAGCCCCCAGCTCCTCGTCCTGCATCAGCAGGTACTCCATGAGGGCATCGAGGGTGACGGCACCCCAGCGGTTCAGGGCCTCATCCAGCACCACCTGCATCTCATCCCCTGCCGTCAGCTCTTCCTGAAGCGCGTCGGACATGGGTTCCAGGGTCTTTGTCACGATCGGGTCCAGTTTCCAGACCTTCCGGGCATAGCGTGCCAGCCCCATGGTTGTGAGTTCCGCCATGACCCGAAGGTGTCCCTTGGTCAGGTATTCATCGTCCAGATCGTAGGAATAATCCGTTTCCGTCCAGTAAGTAGCCAGAACGAGCAAATCGGACACCAGCCGGAACCCGAGCATGCGCTGGAGTTCGTCGGAGGGAATTTCCATCATGGCCCCGGACATGACGGTCCTCAGGGCGTCTCTGTCCAGCCGGGTCCATTCCTCTCCATACAGCGACAGCCGGCAGGCTATATGCTGCAGTTCTTCCAGGTTTCTCCCGGAGAGTCCCACTCTGTACAGATCCATGTCGTTCCCAGTTTCCTTTCTGCGGCCTGATTCACCAAGTTTTTCATTCGACATGCATACAGCAATTCCTCTTGCCAACCGGATTTTTTCCACGTATACTGTGAACAGGCAATGCAGCCCGTTGACTGCCGACCGGAAAGGAAGCTGAAATCATGAATATCGGTATCCGCGTCCATGATACCAAGGGAACCTCCCTTGAGGAACATCTCCAGAGTGCCAAAGCACAGGGCTTCAAGTGTATTCATCTTGCCATGCAGAAAACCGTTCCCGGTTTTTCCATGAACGACGCTCCTGCTCTTCTCACGGACAGTCTGGCCCGTGAAGTCAAAGAGCTTCTCGAAAAATACGAACTCCAGTGTGCCGTTCTGGGCTGTTACCTGAACCTGGCCACACCGGATCTGGAAGCTTACCGGCATACCGCCGATATCTACCGTGCGCATCTGGACTTCGCCGCGAAGATCGGTGCCCTGTGCGTGGGAACCGAAACCGGTGCACCGAATACAGGATACAGGACAGAACCCGCCTGCTGGACTGAGGAATCCCTGAACCTCTTTATCGACCGCGTCCGTCCAGTGGTGGAATGGGCGGAAGGTGCCGGCGTTCCCCTGGCCATTGAACCGGTCTGCCGCCATATCGTCTCCACGCCCGAGCGTGCCCGGAAGGTGCTGGATGCGATTCCTTCCGAACAGCTGAAGATCATCCTGGATACGGTCAATCTCCTGACCCCGGAGAATTATCCCCAGGCAGAAACCTACATTGCCGACAGCATCCGGCTCTTCGGGGACAAGATTCTGGTACTTCACCTCAAGGACTTCAAACCGGTGGAAGGCATGACCGATCTCATGCCCGTCTGCTGTGCCTGCGGCCTTGGCGTCATGAAGTATGAATCCCTCCTACGTTTCGGCAGTGAGCACAACCTGCCCATGACGCTGGAAGACACCAAACCGGACAATGCCGAACAGGCCCGTCTCTTCCTCGAGAAGGTTGCCGCCGGATGCTGATCCACCGAAAGCATGAACACAGATGAAGATGCCCCCGTTTTGCCGGGACATCAGGAATTACGAAGGCGTTGCTGCAGAAGCACGGAATCTGCAGCAACGCCTTTTACTTTCAATAAACTGTGTTCAGACATCAGAAAGGGCTTTCAGCGACTGCTTCGAAAGCAAATACCCTGACTTCCTCCTGTCCCCAGGTTTCCAGGATCTTCAGTTCCAGCGCAACACACCCGGAAACAGCCACCCTGTGAACCCGCAGACGATGGATGTTGTTCTTCTCTTCCGCCAGCGTGATCCGCTTTCCGTCCCCGGTGACCGCCGTCACCCGGTAGGCCCGCACCATGGTGGGCGGCACACAGGAAGTCTGGCATGCCAAGAGCCGGTTATGGAACATATTTCGTTTCAGTCCCCGCTCCGGTTCCGGCAGGGAATCACGGTTCAGGTCACTGTCAAACACCAGGCGGACCGCCTGAATCTCCTGGGGAACGGAAAACCAGTAGCATACCGCATCCCCTCGTCTTCCGTGCCAGGCATGGTCGTTCCCCTCCCTTGGCCGGTCGATGCCGTCCCGGAGGTTCTCCAGTCCTGTCCCGCCGCCTGTCAATTCTGCTTCCAGGCACATGGGGCTCACGGCCCGCAGATGATGGGGCAGAAAACAGTCATCCCACTGGAGACATGCCTGAAGTGCCCGGATATGCTCTGCGGCAATGTCCCGGGGCAGGCATCCGTAACGGACAGCCAGCGCTGCTGCCGTGCCCACGGCCTGGCCCAGCAGGGCACAGGTCCCCATGACCCGGGTGGAACTCATGGCCGCATGCGTCACGGAAATGTTCCGTCCCGCAAACAGGAGGTTCGGAATCGCCTCCGAATACAGACAGCCATAGGGAATTCCGTAGGGGGATGGGGCCGGATGAAAGATATTCGGCGGATCGGATGTCCGGAAGCCTGCCGGGTGATGGTCGTCCATGGTCCACCCGCCATACGCGATCTCGTCCTCAAAATCGCCGCAGGAGAGGACTTCATTCTCCGTCAGGGTATGGGCCCCGATATACCGCCGGCTCTCGCGTTTGCCGGGCAGCATGCCGACCCAGTCCAGCTTCCATCTCCGGTGCTTTTCCGCCTGTTCCGGGTCATTTTTCAGATAGTCCCACATGCCGTAAGCCATCCCCAGCAGTTCATCCCGCAGCTTTTCCGCGTCGCCAAGCGTATCCCGGTCGCCGCCGGCTTCCAGGTACCAGAAGTTTTCGGATGCGCTGCGCAGATCCGGCTGACGGTGCACCAGTTTCTCCTTCGTGATCTTCTCAGCCCATTCCGGTGCTGTAAACGGATGCTCCTCCCTGGTCTCCTCGGCCTGCAGGAGAATGCTATTGCCCATGGTACAGGCATCTGCCTCTTCGGGCTCAATGCTCTCCCCGAATTCTCTCCTGGCTTCCCTTCCCTGACGGAAAGGGGCACCGGTCAGGGGTGCCAGAATACTGTCGCCCGAACAGTCGGCAAAGAGAAACGCTCTGACCTTGTGAAACTGCTGGGTGGTCATCTGCCAGCCGGTCACGGAAACAATCCGATCCCCTTCCGTTTCCGCATCCATGCAGGAGCAGTTGAGCAGGAGAAGAATTCCGTGCTCGTTCCGGACTTTCTCATACAGGATGCTGTCCCAGACGGAATAGTTCTTGTCCGGGTTGCGGTACTGGTTGTCCATCATGATTTCTTCCAGGATGCCCGCTTCCCGGTTGCTCTCTCCATGGGCTCCGCAGACCCACATGCGGATTTCACTCGACGCATTTCCGCCCAGCATGGGACGCTCCTGCATGAGGGCGACACGGGCCCCGTGCCGGGCGGCCGCCACGGCAGCACACAGTCCCGAAAGACCGCCTCCGACCACGCAGAAATCCACTTCATGGCAAACGGTTTCCAGAGGCATGGTATTCCCCCTTTGCTCCGAATGGGAAAAGGCAGGGCAATGCCCTGCTCATTCTGTTTCGTAATACACGATCCGCCCGCCCAGCTCCAGAAAGCTCTTTTCAAAGGTGGGCACATCAATCTCCACCGTGGTGCCGGAATTCGGGTCCCGGTAGGTCAGGGAATCGTCATCATATCCGCAGACCACCACCACATGTTCGCCGCCAGGCCAGGTCACCCGCACGCCTTCTTCATCCAGCCAGCTCCACCTGTACAGGATGTCCCGCATCGGGGCCGATACATACCAGGCCAGCACCGGGTTGCCGGTATCCAGGATCTTCCGGAGATCCTGGACAGTGGCACCGGTTTTCGTTCGGACACCGGGCCGGAATGTTTCCGCCACCCGGGCGACCGGTCCGTTGAAAACCCCATAGGAGTTTTCACTTCTCGGGTCTCCCACGAATGCACGCTCCGGGTTTGCACCATGCCGCACGCCCTGCGCATCCACCCAGGGTTGCGGCCCCATGGGCAGAAGATCATAGATCTTCTCCACGGTCACATCCACCCCATAGTACTTCAGAAGCATATACAGGGACACACTTTCGCAGCCCGTGGGATAGTCCGGATACTGACAGAATTCCATGACATCCAGGAGAACGCCATTCTTTTCGGTGCTTTCCACGACCGTTCCATCCGGCCGCACGTCCCCTGCTTTCCACTGATGCCATTTGACCGGGGTGCAAACACCGGTAAACCGGTACAGCTTCTCGGAAAAGGCATCGGCGGCTTCCTGAACAAACAGCGGGTTATAGTAATACGGCTGGGCCTGCGCCACCATATCCCTGGTAATCCCGGCCTGTTGCCATTCTTCCACCGAATGATCACGCATCCATCTGGCACAGTAGCCTTTTTTGCCGATGACGATGGTGCTCTTCGGGGCAAAATGGGCCAGAACCGCCGCCTCATTCTCCCCCAGGAGCAGGTCCGTTTCCGCTAAGGAAAATGCCCGCCTGTGCACCATTTTCCCCGCATCCAGGAGAACCGCCTTCACCCGGTTCCGGTCAAGGGCATGGGTATGGAGGAAAGAATAGAGGTTGGGATAGTCCATCAGGGTCAGGGCATACTGCGGCCTGCCCTTCGCATAGGCATACTCCCAGGTATAGCCGTCCGGCGTGAGCTGCATCAGGGCCTCCGGAAGGGAGGCCAGACGTTCATTGCAGGGTTTTGCGTAATACGGTGCGGCATCGGTCGCCGTGCCAAAGGGACGGATCATGGCTGTTTCCTTTCCT
>ONVN01000041.1 GCA_900321295.1 uncultured Eubacteriales bacterium | reverse complement strand
ATCGCCGCGTGCGCGCCGCCGCCGGAGCCGCCGGTGGACACCCAGTAGTCCACGCTGCCTGGCAGATTGCCCAGCAGGATGTTGTACTTCACATACCGGGTCGCCGCCTTCTGGTCCACCAGGCAGGAAGGCGCATCACCGGTGTAGACCGTTTCTCCGGCTTCATTGGTATAGCTGTCCTGCTTGCCGCGATTGCCGCAAGCCACGTTGATGTAGCCCTCAGCAGCATAGGTGGTCGCGGCGGTGGTGTTGCTGGAATTTCCATAGCCCGCTGCGCCGGTGTTCAGGATCACTGGCGCGGTGGCGGCCGTGTAGGTCTGGCCGTTGGTGCTGGTGACCGTCGCCTCATAGTCGATGACCAGGCTGCCCTTTACGGCTTCCGAAGCAGTCGCTGCGGTCACATCCGTTTCGCCGTTGCCGTCCGTGTCGATGCCTTTCACATAGGCTCCCGGCACACAGACGGAAACGCCCTCTTCGTTCTCAATCACCGGATTGGTCACCGCGATCACCGGGGTAAGCACCCATGCGTCTGCACCGGAATTGTACGTCCACTCCTGATCCGGATTGTTGGCAAGGTTCAATGCCGCTTCAATAGCCTCCCTGTCGGAGACCGCCGCTGTTTCCTCTGCGAAGCTGACGCATGACACGGTGCTCAGAAACAGAGCCAGCACCAGCGCAAACAGTTTTTTCATTCGTGCTTCCTCCTCAAATCAGTTCATGGCTGTTCCGTTAACATAGAGCGTATAACCGCCTGTAACCACATTCTCCATGCTGCCTTCAAAAGAAGTGATATATGTATCCGCTGTCAGTGTCCAGTTGCTGGTATTGTCCAGGATGACATTCACCGTACCGATTTCGGTGGAAACCGTGCTGCCCTTCGCGTTCGTGATCTCTCCGCTGAACGTGCCTTCAAAGGAGGATCCGTTCTGCAGCGTCAGGGTCATGGCGGAACTGTCGCCGACAAGAATCGTGCCGCTCAACACCTGCGCGTCCGCGACCAGCTCTGCCGTGTTGGAAGCGCCATTCCAGCCGTCGTCGCACACGGAGAGCAGCACGTCGCTGCCTTCGTTGTTCAGCATTACGCCGGACAGGGTAATCACTGCGTGGGTGTTGGTTACATGGAACATGTGCCCACTCAGACTGGTCAGGCTGCCGCCTGTCATGGTGAAGGCCGAGGTGCCGCTGTCCGCGTCGCCGCTCATGGACTGGTAAATCATGATGGTATCCAGGAAGGTGGCATTACCGTTCATGGATGTATTGCTTGCGGTCATATCGCAGTTTTCCAGTGTGATGGAGTTCATGCCTTCAATGCACACGCCCTCGGACAGGTTGGACACCAGGGTGGCATTCTTCACGGTGATATCCGCCGTAGAGTAGATCACGGGGGATCCCAGGCCGTTGGACGTATAGGTGCCGCCATCCACCACGACGGTACCACCGCCGCGGTCTGTGCGGATCGGCGCGGAGGAGCCGCCCGATGTCGTGACCGTCAGGTTGTTTGCGTACGTGATGCCGCCGCCCGTGGTCATGATGCCGCCGGATCCGTTTCCTGTGGTGGTGATGGTCGTATCAGAGATAATCACCGTGGTTCCATCGCCCTCTGCACCGTTTCTTCCGCTGTTGCCTCCATAGGAGAAGACACCATTCGCACCGGAAGCGGATGTTTCAATCGTGCCTCCCGTAATCGTGGTGGTGGAACCGCCCATCACCAGCAGCGCTGCATTCAGGCCGTAGAAGTTGCAGTTGTCGCCGCCATTGGAATCGCCGGTCTTGATCACAGTGGGATCAGTGATGGTCACGGCGTCTGTTGTATTGACGATCAGTGCGCTTTCATCTGCGGTGTCAGAAGTGTAGGCCTGCCCGGCCTGCTCCGCTGCTTCAGTAATCTCCGTGGCAGCCGTGTACTCAAAGGATGAGGTGCGGCCTCCGGGAGGTGTGCCTCCGCCAAAGCCGCCTCCATCGGGAGGTGTGCTCCTATCACCGCTGGGCGGATCTCCGGGGGGTGTGCTCCAATCGCCACTGGGCGGATCTCCGGGAGGTGTGCTCCAATCGCCACTGGGCGGATCTCCGGGAGGTGTACCGCCAGGGCCTTCAGCAAATGCAGTTACGGAGAACAGCATTGTCAAAACAAGCAGAATGCTGAGTATTTTCTTCACAGGAATCGCTCCTTTACATCTCTTTATTCGGTCAGGTAGGGTGTCATCCCCTGCTGACAACGGAAGTATATATGCCGTTCATTGAAGTTACATTGAAGAATCCTGAAAATTTTTGATCAGAGAATCTCTTTACCTTCCACAAACAGATGGTATCCATTCGCATCGATCTTCTGCAGGTCCCCGCTGAAAGATGTGATGTGGCTGTCGCCGGTCAGCTTCCAGCTGCTGTTCTCATCCATAGTCACATGAACTGTGCCGCCTTCCTGCCCTGCATTGATGCTGCCGGTAAAGTCCGATCCAGCCATGCTGAGGGAGAGCGAAGAGATGCTGTCCACGATAATGGATCCTGTCAGCGTCTGGTTCTCCGCATTCAGCGTGCACCTGCCTCCGTTTCGGCCTTCCTTGCCCCATCGGCCGGTTGAGACAATCAGGAGGCTGTTGTCCTCCGAAAGATTCAGCACGGCGCTGTTCAGGTTGATCACGCTGGCGGTGTTGGTACAGTAGAACATGGCTCCGCTTTGCGATGTAATGGTGCCTCCGCTCATGGTAAAGACGCTGGTGCCTTCCTTCGCATCTCCGGAGGCGCTCTGGTAGAGCAGGACATTCGCATGGATACTTCCGCTCTTGGTAGACTGATCGTTTCCCTCGATGGTGACATTTTCCAGCGTCACACTGTTCATACCCTCAATGATGACAGCCCGGGACTGTTCCGATACGCATTCCGCGTTTCGCACCGTAATCTCCGCTGTACTGTAAATTGCCGGGCAGCCATTCGTTCCGGTGGAAGTATAGGTTCCGCCGTCCAGCACCATGACGCCGCCGCCCCGGTCAGAACGGATCGCCGCCTTGCTGGCGCTGGTCACCGTCAGGCTGCTGCCATAAAGCGTTCCGCCGCCGGCTACCTGCACGCCGCCCGAGCCTCCGCCTGTGACATTGACGATACAGTCTGAGATGTTGACGGTACCACCGTCATAGGCAAAGACACCGGTTGCGTTTTGTGCGGTCGCTTCGATGGTTGAATTACTGATGGTCAGTGTGGCCTGATCATACACCCGAACTGCTGCGTTGACGCCGCGGAAGCTGGATGCATCCGCGCTGGATGCGTTTCCTCCGGTCTTCTCAATCACGGCGTCCGTAATCATGCGTTCCTGCGCGCCGTTCACATCCACGGCGCTCTGATCGTCTTCGGTTGCTGTATACACAGCAGTGTCTGCAAGCGCGCCAGCCGTCAGAAGGCAGATCAGCAAAATGGCTGTACAAATTCGTTTCATTGGCTTGCTGTCCTTTCTGTATTTCTGTTCGGTATTTCATGGACGGATCGTTGATTCGTCCATGGTTTGTCGAGCATTGCTGCGAAGGAACGGTTTGTGCTCTGCGCCGAAGTGATCTGCATGGAGCATGCCGTATCTCCGGGAAAAGCCGGCTTTCATTCCTGGCTTCCTTATGGCTGATCACCCTCAGAAATACGGACAAACTTTTCCGCTCTGGTTCTTTCCGCAGAGGAAATCAAAAAGAAAACATCCCTCACAGCTGACATCGTCATTGTAAGGGAGGCTGATTGAAGAAAGATTGAACCTTCTTTTATTTTTTCATCGGGATGGAAACTGTAAACTGGACTTTTCCATCGCGGCAGGACACGTCGATGCTGCCCCCATGTTTCTCCGTAATGGCTTTTGCGATGGAAAGACCGAGGCCATAGTGATGCCCATCATCGGTTCGGGCTTCATCCACCCGGTAAAAGCGGTCGAAGAGGTGTTCCAGTTTTTCGGGCGGAATCGGGCCGCCGTCATTGATCACAGACAATACCGCAGTATGCCCCTGACGCTTCAGCGTCATGCTGATTTCATTGCCAGTCGCATGCCGGATCGCGTTATCGAGCAGAATGGATACGATCTGCGTCAGCTGCGTCGGGTTGCCGGTCAGCTGTATGCCCTGTTCAAGATCAGCCTGGACCGTCTTTCCGTGATCAAAGGCAAGCATCTCAAAAGCCAGTTCTTCTCCCGCAGCAATACGGGAAAAATCCACCTGCTCCATCTGCACTTCTGCGTTTTCTGCCCGGGAGAGGTCCAGCAGCTGTCTAACCAGCCCGCCCATGCGTTCATTTTCATACTGGATGTTGGCCAGCCATTCGTTATCGCCGATCTCCCGGGACAGCATTTCAGCATTGGTACTGATGACGGCGACCGGTGTTTTCAGTTCGTGGCTTGCATCGGAGATAAACTGCTTCTGCTTCTGGTCGTTTTCTTCCAGCGGGCGTATGATGCGTTTGGACAGATACAGGGAAAGGAAGAACATCACGAGAATCGCGCCGCTGCCAATGATGAGCACGTTGTGAAGCAGGGTGCTCAGGCTGCTTTCCGATACGGTATTATCCATGAAGGCAACCAGCGTATAATCCGGCCTGTGATCCACGATAAAGGTCAGGGCACCGGAGCGTCCGGAAGCGCTGTTTCCGGCGAGGATTTCCCTGGCGATACCTGTCAGTTCCTCTTCACTGTAAACCTCTTTCTCTCCGTTATCAACCGCAAGCACTGTGTCATTTTCCCCAAAGGCAACGGAATAGAATGTTGACAGCTGATAATCCGGCTTTTGATCGAGAGGTGGTTTTTCCGGCGGTTCCAGGGCAGGTGCATCGGGCTTGTCCGGCGGTGCTTCCGGAGGGAAATCACCTGGCCCTCCGGCCTCATCTTCCAGATAATACAGCTCGACATGCCGCTTCAGCATCTCCATATTTTCCTGCCGGATCTCCCGATAGCTGGCCAGCAGAATCACAGAGAGCGTGATTGCGAACAGCAGGATCAGCGATCCCATGATGGCCAGGATGATCTTTTTTCTGGATCGCTTAAACATCTTTCTCCCTCAATTCATATCCCAGGCCGCGAACAGCCTTGATCTCCACATTCGAGCCGACAAACACCAGCTTTTTGCGGGTGAAAGACATGTACACTTCCACATTGTTGTATTCCGCCTCGTTATCAAAACCCCAGATCTTAACGGCCAGCTGTTCTCTTGTCATGATCTGGCCACGGTTGCTGAACATGTATTCCAGGATTCGCAGTTCCTTCTCGCTGAGGCGGACGTTTTGTCCTGTCTGTTCACAGGTAAGCATTGCTTTGGATGTCTCCAGCGTCAGGTCGCCAAAATGGAGATTTGTATCCTGGAAGCTTGCGCTTCGCCGTCCCAGTGCACGCAGTCTGGCCAGCAGCTCTTTTGTCTGGAAGGGTTTGGTCAGATAGTCGTCCGCTCCGCTGTCCAGCCCGGTTACTTTATCTTCCAGCTGGCTTTTGGCCGTCAGCATCAGGATCGGCGTTTTCACGCCACCGCTTCTTGCACGCCGTGCCGCCTCAAATCCGTTCATTTCCGGCATCATCACGTCAAGCACAGCTATGTCGTACACACCGCTTTCCAGTGCCGTCAGCGCGGAAGCTCCGTCCTCTACATGATCCACGTCATATTTTTCCTGTTTCAGCAGCGCCACAAGCGCCGCTGCCATCCTCTTTTCGTCTTCAGCCAGCAGAATCCGCATACCATCACCGCCTTACCGAACTATTATACGGTCGAAAGATTGAGAAAAGATTGAAAACCTGAAAATCAGCAAAAAATCTTCAGGATGCAGGCATACAACGTTTTCTGATGATGCTCCAAATCCTGTACCCTGCACCATGATCAAAGAATGGATTCTCCCCTGCCGGAAAGAATCCTTCAAAAAACCATGACCCTGGCATCCTGACGACAACCGCACCAGACCCGTGCATGGGGATTGCTGAAGAATCCGGTTTGTGAAATGAAGTGCAGGTCAGAAACTGGACAAAGGTGTATAATAGCAGCAGAAGATTTGGCAGAAACGGTCACAGATCCGTCCCGCAAGAAACAACAGCAAAGGTGGAGAACAAGTCATGCAGAAAGAAAATCAATTCCAGGCAAAGAAGGCAGCAGCGATGAGAAACCTCTTTTGTATCCTGATGGCGGCACTCTTGCTGCCGGTCCTGTCTCTTGCAGAGGCGGATCATACCCCGTATGAGATTCCCGTGACCGATGTCGGTCCTGTCTGCATCGGCCAGACCGAAAATACCGAAGCTGCGACCGGCTGTACGGTGTTCATCGCGCCGGATGGTATGCGCGCCGGACTGGATGTGCGCGGAGGCGGACCCGCCAGCCGGGAAAGTCAGCTTCTTAATCCCCTGATGGCAGCCCAGCAGATTCATGCCATCGTATTGGCCGGCGGCAGCGCATACGGTTTGGGCACAGCAAACGGGGTCATGCAGTACCTGGAGGAACATGGCATCGGCTACGATACAGGTTATGCCCTGGTGCCCCTGGTGGCACAGTCCGATATCTATGATCTGTCCGTGGGCAGTGCCTCTGTCCGGCCAGATCCGGCCATGGGCTATGAAGCGGCCCGCCTTGCCATGGAGGCGCCGAATTATCAGGACGGGAATTACGGAGCCGGCTGCGGTGCGACGGTGGGCAAATTTGCCGGAATGGATTACTGCATGAAGTCCGGCATCGGCAGCTACGCGGTCCAGATCGGTGAGCTGAAAATCGGCGCTATCGTGGTTGTGAACGCTCTTGGCGATATTTATGACTGGCGGACCGGGAAACAGATTGCTGGGCTTCTGAACGAGGACAGGACCGGTCTGCGCTCCACCTCAGAGTATATGCGCAGAAGTTATGCCGTCATCGAAAACAAATTCACAGGCAACACGACCATCTGCGTCGTTCTGACAAACGCCCGCTTTGACAAAGCAAAGCTGTGCAAGATTGCCGGGATGGCACACGATGGATATGCCCGTTCCATCAACCCTGTCCACACCTCCGCGGACGGTGACAGTATCTACGCTGTATCCATCGGGGAGGTCGAAGCGGATCAGGATCTGGTTGGAATGCTGGCTGCGGAAGTGGTCAGCGAAGCGATCACGCGGGCTGTGACCAGCGCAGAAGGCGCTTATGGCTATCCTGCCATGCGCGATCTCCAGTAGGATTCCATCCCATGCTGCAGCTGCCCTCCAGAATATCTTTCCTGTCCCGGGCAACTGCGGGATCATTGAAAAAGTACCATCCCGTTTCTCTTTATGGACGGGATTACGCAATGGCAAAACAGGTGCAGTCCATTGACACATCATGGACTGCACCTGTTTTGGTATCAACGTACGCTTTCTTCAGAAAAAACGGAGAGGTTCTCGCGAACTTCTCCGTTTTTCTTTGGGGCTCAGCGCAGCAGCCCCGGATGATCCCAGGAAATCTTCGGCAGATCAGTCATGCTTGCCCAGCAGATACACGCCGACGTTGCCGTCCTTGTCCTTGGTGTAGCCATACCAGATGCCCGTTTCAGGGGTCAGGAAGCTGGTGCCCACGCCCTTCTGGTTGCAGATATCGGCAAACTTGTCGCCCATGGCATCCAGTTCGGAATAGGCGAAATGCTGCTGATGCTCAGGCAGCGCCGTCTTGGCCTTGACAGAGGCGATCCATTCGCCCATATGCTGGCAGTTGGGATTGCGGCGGTCATAGTCGAAGGAAGCGCCGGCCACCTGATACATGAACAGGTCGGGATTGCAGTTCTGATAGAAATAGGGGCGGGTCTCGAAGCCGTAACCGTCGGCCTGCATTTCACTATTCCAGAGGAGAACGGTGAAGCCGTCGTCGGTGGTGATCTTCATGTTCATGATCTCGCGCTCGTAGATCCAGGCATACAGCTTATAGAAATCCGGCGTGCCATCGGGATTGCTGTACTTCTCCACGTCCAGGGTATCGCTCTTGGGCTTCTTGGAGCAGTTATGGTTGGAACGGATGGTCTCCAGCATGCAGCCATGGAGCTGGAACTTGTCATGAGCGCCGGCTTCGCTGATGTAGTGGGCGGCGTAGTTAATCTTCTCACGCCAAACGACAGAGGGCAGTGTTCCCTGGGGAACAATAACCTGGCACTCAGGATACTCTTCCAGCACGGAGTGCAGTTCGCCGGTATGATCAACATGGCCATGTGTCAGCACACAGTATTCTCCGCCATGCACCCATTTGCCGCCGGGCAGATCGGTCGGGGTGTATTTGTGCTCGTTGTGTTCATCGTTGGGATCGTCGAAATAGGGGTCCATGATGATGGTATTGCCGTTGGGCAGCACAAACTCATAGAAGTTGACACCGCTCCAGCGGACTTTCAGCTTGATATCGGGATCGTCCCAATCCTTGGTGGGCAGATTCTTGCGGTCCATAACACCAGATACACCGGGAACGGTCGGTTCGAAGTTGTTCTTGATTTCGACCTTTTCCCCTTCGTTCACGTCCTCTTCTGCTTTTGCCTTCAGGCTGATGCCTGCGGTGCTGGCGGCTGCGGCCAATACGCCTGCGCCTGATACCTTCAGAAAGTCACGACGGCTGAATTCTTTCATGATATGTACCTCCTTTTAATTGCCCTCCATTGGGAGTGGCGTCTGCTGATGGAATTATAGGGCCCGGAACACAGCAAAAGCCAATGATTCGTATTCATGGAGCTGATGCCTTTTATTCATCAGCATCAAGCCCGGCTTCACCGCGTCCTGTCGCGGTATGTTTTTTGTCGTTATTGTCCCTTTTTTGTCCGGATACCAAATGTTTTCCGGTTCTCATATAACCTTTCGTTATGGAGTTCATGAACAAAATGAAAAATGCACCGCATCTTCCTTCTGTATCATGCAGCGGCATCCGGATTCTTCTGTTTTTTCCTATAATTTGATATTGACATATACCCTTTTTTTCGGATAATAGATAATATGTGGTTATATATATATATATTTCCGGGTTTTGTCAAAATCCTGTGAATCAGGGAAATGAGGTGCAGCATGCAGCTTCGGGAATGCGAGTATATCCTGGCCATCGCGGAAGAAGGCAACATGGGAAAGGCTGCTCAGCGTCTGTATGTTTCACAGCCGGCTCTGAGCAAAATGCTGACCAAACTGGAAGAGAGCATTGGCATGCCTCTTTTTGAAAGGCAAAGCAGCGGCATGACGCCGACGCGGACCGGTGAGGCCTATATTGAAGGTGCCCGCCGGATGCTGGAACTGAATTCCCAGTGGGAACAGGAGATCAACTCGGCCAGCGGCAAGCATCCCAGCCTGTATCTTGGGGTGCCAATGCTTCGGCTGCTTCCTCTGACCGGCTATGTGCTTCCCAGGCTGGCAAAGCAGTTTCCAGGACTGCAGGTACACTATCTCATCACGCCTCAGGGAAAACTGCTGGTCGATCTGCTCAACAACAAGTGCTCCCTGGGCATCGGTATTGCCGGACCAAAATTCTCCAACATTCTCAACTGCGACATGATCGGACAGGAAGAATTTGTACTGGTTGTTCCAAAAGGCCATCCCCTGGAAAAGGAAGCCTCGCCGAAGAACGGGGGGCATTATCCGCATATTCCCACCTCTCTTCTGAAAAATGTTCCCTTTGTCATGTCGCGTCCGGATGCGTACAGTACTCGGCTCACCCTTCACTTTTTTGATCAGAATGACCTTCATCCCCCCATCGCAATGACGCTGCACGGCACAAGCGACATCGTAAACGTGGTGGCCGGAGGAGGCGGGGTGTCCCTGCTTCCCTCGCAGCCCCTCAAAGCCATGGGCTTTGAAGACAGGCTGACCTATCTGCAGGTGGATACGCAGGAACCTCCCATGCAGGTCTGCGTCATGTATCGCCGCGGATACACGCTGAGCAAGGCAGAATCTGCCTTTGTGGAGCTCCTGCGGGAGGCATACCGGCTCGGCTGACCTTTACGGAACTTCAGCCGCTCCCGGCGCAGAACTGGCAGGAACCTCCATTCGTTCGCAACCCTCTCTTTTCCATATTCAGCTAGATCAGCCGAACCAGTTCGACAGCAAAACGGAGACATCCGCAAAATCGATTGGAAATCGGACACGGAAATGCAAAAAACTGCGAATGGAATCAACCTTCTGTTCGCAGTTTTTTGTGTTCGCCGGTGTTTGAAAAATCTGCCAGGAAATGAGCAGGATAACCGAAATGGCGTTTTGAAAAACCGTTCAGGCTCATGAAAAAGACAAGGAACAGCAAACACGCCACGAGGCGGATTTTCCTCCTGACGTTTGATGTTTTTTTTTAGCTACTTCAGGCCCCTGCGGCCATGTATGGTTCTCCCCATCGAATAGGTTTCCTGCACAACGCTTTTCGCAGGCCGGGGCAGCGCCTTACGCATGACCCTGTCAAATCTCTGTCTCAGGCATTGCCGCGTCATGTTCCAGTTCTTTGATGGACGTTGTATTGAGATGAAATTATCGTTAATTCTTGACGGAAACATCGAGGCGTACTACAATGCAGTTCATGAAAGAGGATCGTGTTTGATCCCCAAAAATTTCATATTCATCCATGGAGGAGGGGTTTCTATGAAAAAAGGTACCCGCATTCTCGCTTTGATCACAGCTGTTCTTTTTGCGCTCTCTTTGCTGCTGATCATCGGCACTGACACCAACTGGGGTAAAGTGGAAGTCACCCGCATGACCCTGACAAGTGCCGATGGCGACGAGATCAGTGCAATGCTCTATAAGCCAAGCACTGCTACACCGGAAACACCGGCTCCCGCTGTTCTGTACGCTCACGGCGGCAATGACATGCTTGAACAGGGCAGCAGCTATGCGGTCGAACTGGCTAGGAGAGGCTATGTCGTCGTCAGCTGGGATTATACCGGCTGCGCCAGGTCGGATATTCCCACCGGCACATCTGAAACTGCACCGGGTCAGGCAAGCGGTGCACCGACCATGGGCGGCGAAACTGTTTGGAACGCAGTGAAACTCTACAACTTTGTTGACCACAACCGCATCATTACATCCGGCCACTCCATGGGCGGCCAGTACAGTATGGCCCTTGCAATTGCCCATCAGCAGGAAGTCTTCCTGCAGGTCAACCTGGGCATGAATTTCTATGGCGCACCAACCAATCAGCAACACGATTTCAACATCGCCATTATCCTCGGCGATTCCGATGAAAGCACGCTTGCCCGCTCCAACAACAATGTGGCCTCTGTTTTCCAGGCAGAGCAGCTCCGCCGCATCTTCTCCGGTGACTACACCTCTGAGGCTGACGCGGTTCCCGCCATTGAAATCGGAAAACGGGTCAGCGTAACAGGAACGGACGGCAAGGAGTATCACCGCACAGCTTATATGCCTGACAGCTGCCACGCCTATTATCTGGTGGACAACGATGCCGTCAGAACCTTTGTCTACGCCATCACCAGCGAAGTCGGTCTTGGTCTTGACACAGGCGTAGCCTCTGTCAGTGACCTCAATAAAATAGGTCTGGTCTGGAAAGTCAAGGACCTCGGTTTTATTCTGATGCTTGCTGCCACGGTCTGCGCCATGTTCACGATGGCCAGCTTCCTCTTCGGGACCCAGATGTTTGGAAAACTGGTGCTCAAACCGCAGCCTTCCATCAGTTTCCGCAAAAAGAGCTGGCAGTGGTGGTGCGCACTCGCCATCATGGCAATCCTCCCTGTCGCACTTTACAGACCGGGCATTCTCGCGTCACGTTCGTTCCTTGGCATCAACATCAACAATCTGTGGCTGCTTGGCGGAACCAACAATTCTTATATCAGCTGGCAGTGGATGGTTTCCATCGGTTTCCTTGTCCTCTTCCTTCTCTATCACTTCATGTGGGGAAGAAAGAACGGCGGCAATGCCAATTCCTATGGCTTTGTCACGTCGGATGCGGGCGGTTTCCACATCAGCTACCTGTGCATCAGCTTCCTGTTTGGTCTTCTGACCGTCGGCTGCGGCTATCTGGTCTTCGGCCTGATCAGCTCCTACACCCAGCAGGGCATGCATATTGCAACCTTCATGATGAATACCATCAAGCCCAACCGTACATTCCTCATCCTGATGTACTTCCTCTTCCAGATTCCCTACTTCCTCACGAGCAGTCTTGCCATGAAGAGCATCGGGATTGGTGAAGGCGATGACTCCGGAAAAGGCACCTTCAAGACCCTCTGTATCGGCACACTGATTAATCTTGGTCTGCTGTTCCTGCTCTGGTTCGTCTTCATTCTGTTTGTGAATGTCGGTAATACCCTCACCAGTGCCAACTACTTCAAGAATGACCGTATGTATATCTATACCATCGCCATTCTTCCGTTGGTCATCGGCATGACCATTGCCAATGCCCTGAACATCTACATGAGCAAAAAGACCCACAGCATCTGGCCCGGCCTGTTCACAGCCCTTCTGTGGGGCAGCTGGATGATCATCAGCTGCGGTGGCATGACCAAGTATCTCTATTAATCTGCAGATGTCCGGTCAAAACCATACCGGCTCATTGTCTGGGATTATCAAAAGAGGAGTTGTCTTCCAGACGGCTCCTCTTTTGGATTCAGTTGAAAAAGCTTCGTTTATCCTTTTCTTCTTTTCTGCAGCAACCAAAAAAGCGGACGCTGTCTGAAGATAACGTCCGCCCGGCAGAACGATTGTCATGTGAACCAGGGATTCAGACCGTATGCTTTTCCTGCCGACAGCATTTCAGCCTAACGGTTCATGCATATCAGACTTCAAAATGAACCCGATCTCCTGTGCGTAGCCTTCATACATAAGCCAGTATTCCTGGCCCTGGATCGTCTTTTCTCCGATCCCAAACCAGCTTCTGACATGTATACCAGGTCTTATTCCTTGTTCCTGTTTTCCAGTACTTTCATCAGCGGCGGTACGATCTTCAGCTTCCGGGTTGTGGCC
This sequence comes from uncultured Eubacteriales bacterium, assembly GCA_900321295.1. Taxonomy (GTDB): domain Bacteria; phylum Bacillota; class Clostridia; order Christensenellales; family Aristaeellaceae; genus UBA2943. Next base: position 1,636 of record ONVN01000041.1, on the reverse strand, counting down.
GGTCTGAAGATAATATATTCACCGCCATCATATTCCTCATAGCTTTCACGGGCAAGTTCTTCCGAACCGTCTCCGACCCAGGACAGCCATGTACTGCTACTGTCTGATACCATACAGAACAGATAGTCCTGAAGGCTCTGCGGATAGATTTCCTGCATATACCGTTTCATTTCAGCGGATACTTCCGCAATGGTCTCAGGCGACGCATAGACAAACCCGATTCCAAAGCGATACGGCCCAGCTGTGTATTCTTTATACTTTGAGTTGAAGATCTCCTCGGTTGTCATGCCTTCGTAGGTCATCTTGGCATTGCTCATGCCTTCATACAGGGCGTTTATATCTTCTATTCCGGCAATCGGAAGCAGTGTTTCATAAGCCTCCCTGTCCAGATCCGTCACATTGTATGTCATGTTCCTGGTATCGGAAAGAATTCCCATCAGCATTGCCCTGGCCGCACTGGATGTTATTTGCGTTTGGCATCCCTGAAAACACAGCCAGACCAGGGACCCCGTTGCACCAACAGGCAGGGAAAGAACCGGTATTACTTCTGCGCTTTTGACGTCTCCCATCCCATGATGATCCAGAATACCGACAATCCGTGCCTGAGCCATGGAATCGATTGCATGCGCATAGGAACTGTGATCCACCAGAATAAACTGCTTATCCCGTGCATCCTCCAGAATCCGGGGCGTCTCGAGACCGAGGACCTGCAGCGCATAGGCTGATTCGTTGTCAATCCTTTCCGAGGCAGCCGGAACCGCCTGAATGCCGTTCGCATTCAGCAATTCTGCAAACGCTATGGCCGATCCAATCGAATCCGGGTCAGGACTTTTATGGCCGATTACATAGGTGACTTCGCTGCCATAGTCCGTCTTCTGAAGAAGTTGAACATATTGGCTTCCTTCTGCCGCAGCAGAGGACAGGATTGCTCCTGTCAGCAGAAGAAAGACCAGTTTCCTGCATAATCTTTTCATGAATCATCCTCCGTTCATCCGGATTGAGTTCGCCGCGGCCACAATCCTGGCCGCTTTTGGAAAATGGAGTACATGATGTTTTTCTTTCCGAGCTTATCGTAAACCCATTGGGCAAGAGGATTATATCATATGTCAGAATGTTCAATGGCTGAGGTGAATCTTTCCCGGAGCAATCCACCTCCGCAACGCGAATCCTCCTGCCTGTAATTTCTTGTTTTCTGTTTGCCAGTCCAGTACAGCATCCGTGATGCATTTCCTTTGGCAAATCACAAAAATAAAAACCAAAACCAAAATAATCCATTTTTCCTGCCATCGGATCATCCGGTGCGTATCAAAAAATGTCCGCGATGAAAAAACGTCGGAACAAAAAATGAAAGAAATGCCCTCAGGGCAGGAGGATAATAATTTATGAACACAATGAAAGAAATGAACCTGGAAGAACTGGCATATGTTAACGGTGGCATGGATGATGCAACCAAAGAATATCTGATCAAGCAGCTGAATGCCGAAGAAAAGATTGCCTATAAGGCCTCTGGCTATTCGGATCTGTGGCTTCTGATGAATCTGAAGGAACAGGTCGGAGAAGGCCGCATGCCGGAGCACTATTTTGCCTGGGCAGAGCAGCAGCTGGAAGAGTATCTTGGAAAACCCGTTGACTGATT
>ONVN01000477.1 GCA_900321295.1 uncultured Eubacteriales bacterium | reverse complement strand
GGAGAACCATTTCCAGAAGTTCGTCCACACCGGCACCGGTCACAGCGGAAACGGGAACACAGGGTGTATCGCCGCCCCACTCTTCGCAGACCAGGTCATACTTGGTGAGGTCCTGCTTGACGCGCTCGGGATCCGCAGCGGGCTTGTCCATCTTGTTGATGGCCACGATGATCGGAACATCGGCCGCCTTGGCATGGTTGATGGCTTCCACGGTCTGCGGCATAACGGAGTCGTCCGCTGCCACAACCAGAATGGCGATATCGGTGGCCTGGGCACCACGGGCACGCATGGCGGTGAACGCCTCATGGCCAGGGGTATCCAGGAAGGTGATCTGACGGTCGTCGACCTTCACGGTATAGGCACCGATGTGCTGGGTAATGCCGCCGGCTTCGCCCGCGGTCACGCGGCTCTTGCGGATGTAGTCCAGAAGACTGGTCTTGCCGTGGTCGACATGGCCCATGATGGTAACCACCGGAGGACGCGGGCAGAGGTTGTCCTCCTCATCCTCGAAGTCCTCAGCCACAAGGGCATCTTCAGCGGTCTTGTCCGCTTTCTTCTCCAGGGTAATGTCAAATTCCTGGCATACCAGGGAGGCTGTATCGAAATCGATTTCGGAGTTGATGGTCGCCATATTGCCCAGGATCATGAGCTGCTTGATGATCTCGCCTGCCGTCTTGCCGATACGCTCGGTCAGGTCACGGACGGTGATCGTGTCACCGGACATGTAGGCAGTCTCAATCTTGATAGGCGCCATGGTCTGCTGAACGCTCGGCTTCTTGGAGCGCGCACGCTTGCCGCCGCGGATCACTTCATCGTCATAGCCGTTGAAGTTCTTGCGGGCTTCCTGCTTGCGGTTCCTGGTCTGATGCTGCTCAGGATCATGCTGGCGCTGATAATTCTTCTTGTTTGGATCGTAGTTGGAAACACGTTCCTTCTCAATGGTCGGAACCAGTTCGAGAGCCGCGGGACGGCGGCCTGCGCCGGGACGGGGTGCTCCGTTGCCGGGACGCTGCTGGAATCCGCCGCCCTGCTGGGGACGCGGTGCAAATCCACCCTGGGGTCTCTGACCCGGGGTCTGCGGACGGGCTGCCTGCACTGCAGGACGCTGGCCCATGGGCTGTCCGCCCTGCGGTCCGCGGAACTGTCCGGGCTGTCCGCCCTGGAATCCGCCGGGAGCACGGTTGAACTGCCCGGGCTGGCCAGCAGGACGACCCTGCTGGGGACGCGGCTGAACGTTCTGCGGTCTGGGCTGCATCGGACGCTGCTCGACAGGTTTGGGAGGACGGACCACATTGGGGGCAAGACCCACTGGCTTCTGGACCGGCACAGGATCTCCGGGTCTGGAGATGATCTGTCCGATGACAGGACGCTTGGGCTTCTGCTCCTTCGGCTTTTCCGTCTTCTGCTCCTTGGGCTTTTCCGCCTTGGGAGCTTCCGCCTTGGCCGGTGTTTCGGCTTTTTCCTGCTTGGCAGCAGGGGCCGGCTTCTCCTGTTTGACGGGTGCGGCCGGCGCTTCGGTTTTCACCGGTGCTGCCGGTTTTTCCGCAGCGGGAGCCTTCGGTGCTTCCACAGGAGCGCTCTTGGCTTCCGGTTTCTTCTTCTCAGGCTTGGGTTCTTCCTTCTTCTCCTCAGCCTTCGGAGCGGGTTCCGCCTTCTTGGGCTCTTCCTTCTTCTCCTCGGCCTTCGGGGCAGGCTCGACCTTCACAGGCTCTTTCTTCTCCTCGGCCTTCGGGGCAGGTTCTGCCTTCTCAGCCTTGGGGGCTTCCGCTTTCGGAGCTTCTGCCTTCGGAGCTTCCGCCTTCGGCGCAGCTTCCTGTACTTCAGGAACAGGCTTTGCTTCCACCTGCGGCTTTCCTTCGGCAGCAGGCTTTTCTGCCTTGACTTCCCTGGTTGCCTCTTCAACCGGTTCCATCACATAACCGCTTTCCGCGGTGTATGCACGGGACTGGGTTGCCTTGGCACGCCGTTCTTCTTCCCTGCGCACAAGGTCAGCTTCTTCCTGAGCCTTCCGGTTGAACAATTTTTCCATATCCCGCAGTTTGGCCATCATCTGGTCAGCTGTTTTGCGCAGGCGTGATGCTTCGTTCAGCGCCTGCTCCGAGCCCTGTGTCAGATCTTTCGCTGCGTCTTTCAGTTTGATATTCGCCATTTAATCGACTGCACCCCCGAATTTATCTTGCTTCTCCCCGTCCTGACATGAAAGAAGGCCAATCAACTGATCTGCGAGACCGCCCGGCTTGACCGCCATGGCCTTTCCCGGACGTCCCGTTGCCTGCCAGAGCAGATCCTCCGGCAGAATGAAATAGGGAATTCCTGTGTTCTTACAGGCACTCCTGTAGCGGCTGAGCGTATTCTCCGACGCGGCTGCATCCACAAGCAGCAGCGCACACGTCTGATTCCGGACGCTCTTCAGACAGCCCTCTTCACCAAAGACGGCCATCCCGGCACGCACACTCAGGCCCATATAGCCCCGGACTCTGTTTTCATCCATCCGTGCCGGCCGCCCCCTCCTGTGCCGTCAGTTCCTCAAGTGTCTTCCTCAGCGCTTCCGCCGTCTCCTCGCCAAGCTTGGCTTCCAGCTGTCTTTCCAGCTGTTTCTGGCGGATCGCCCGGCTCAGGCAGTCGCCCGAGCGACAGACATAGGCACCTCTGCCCGGCTTCTTGCCGGAGGGATCCAGGGATACGGTCCCATCGGGTCCCCGCACAACGCGCATCAGTTCCTTTTTCGGTTTCATCTCACGGCACCCCACGCACATTCGCATGGGCACTTTTTTCTGCTTCATCCGATTGTTGGTCCTCCCTAGCCGGACGTCTGCCGGCTGAATCAGCGAATCTGAACTGTTTTCAGTTCCCTGCACCGGAGGGTGCGGTCGCTGATGCTTTACAGTGTATCGTCATCGAGGGAATAATTCCCGCTGATGAAGGGCTCAAAGGTCTCATAATTCTGGTTCGGAGCCGCGATCGGATTGCCGTAGGCATCCTCCATGTCTTCCATGCCCAGAATCTGGCTCTCGGACTTGATGTCAATCTTCCAGCCGGTCAGCTTGGCTGCCAGACGGGCATTCTGGCCCTTGTCGCCGATGGCGAGGGACAGCTGATTGTCCGGAACCACCGCTCTGCACATCTTGCCCTCGTCCGCTGTATAGATTTCCACCACATGGGCAGGGTTCAGTGCATTGGCGACGAACTCGGAGGGATCATCGCTCCACTTGATGATGTCAATCTTCTCATCATGCAGTTCCGCCACAACGCGCTTGACACGTCCGCCCTGCTGACCGACGCAGGAACCGACCGGATCGATCATCGGGTCATTGGAATGCACCGCAATCTTGGTGCGACTTCCGGCTTCGCGGGCAATGGACTTGATCGTCACGATGCCGCCTGCAATCTCCGGCACTTCCATTTCAAAGAGACGCTTGACCAGATTGGGATGAATTCTGGAAACCCTGACCTGAGGTGTATGGGAGGTTCCGGTGGTATTGCGCTGCACTTCCAGCACATATACCTTGACGTGGTCGCCCTCCTTGAGTTCCTCGCCGGGAATCAGTTCGCGCTTTTCCAGAATACCCTCGGTATTGCCCAGTTCAACATAGACATTGTTGTCATCCTGTCTCTGAACAACCGCGGTGAGAATTTCGTCGGTCTTTTCAATATATTCATCATAGATCTTGCCGCGCTCCGCCTCACGGATCCGCTGCATGATCACCTGCTTGGCAGTCAGCGCTGCCACACGGAGGAAGCCCTTGGGCGTGACATCCTCTTCAATGATGTCATCGATCTGAGCACTCGGACGGATCTTCTGGGCATGGGCGAGGTCAATCTGAGCGGAGGGATTGGTCACTTCCTCCACCACCAGCATGCGGGCATATACATTGATGGCACCGCTCACGCGGTTCATGCGGGCGACCACGCTGGCCGGCGGAACAACGTCCTTGGGAAGGTTGCGCTTATAGGCGACGCGGATCGCTTCCTCGATGGCTGTGTACAGCATATCCACGCTGATATCTTTTTCATGCGCCAGTGCCTCTACCGCCTGGATGACTTCCGATTTTTCGTTTTTCATGTCTCGTCCTGAGCCTCCGTTTCTAAATTCTCGCTGTCCGGAGCCTCCTCCGGGTCCGACAGGTCCACTTCTTCAACGCCTGTCATATCGACAACCGGCTTGATCAGGGAGCAGGACTTCCGAAGGAACTGCTGCTCTCCGGCCGGTGTTTCCAGTGTAAGGGTATCCGCATCGTACGCCGTGAGGACACCGCTGAATTCCTTGACTCCGTCCATGGCTCTGAAAAGGTGCACTTCCACATCACTGCCCAGTGCCCTCTCAAAATCTCGGTCCCGTTTCAGCGGACGGTCGATGCCGGGTGATGAAACCTCGAGAAAATCGTAATCATAGTCTTCAACCAGCGGTTGAATCGCCCGATGATACTTCTCACAGTTGTCCAGGTCCATTCCCTCAGGACGGTCAATATAGATACGAAGGTATTTCCCTGTGTTCTCCCGGTCGAGCTCCACATCCACCAGTTCAAAACCGAACTGGTCCGCAACCCGCTGGCACTTCGGCCAGACGACTTTCGTGATTTCACCCTTTGGCATCTATCTGCCCCCTTTTCCTGAAACAGGCAACAGAAAAGAGTGGTTACCCATGACCCCATAGCAAAAACAGACAGAATGGCCTGCATTCATTTCTTCCTGCTGCCACCCTGCTGGCTTTCGCCAGGCCATGTCCACTCTTTACCGTTAAGCCCTTCTTTCATGCTATCGTCCATCCGCCCTGCGGGCGGGAATCAAAATCCAATAAGGATTGCGTACTGCGCGAGTATAACATAGATTTTTCACCATGGCAAGAGGTATACCCTGCAAAAAGTCCCGTATTCCAACATTTTCATCCGCTGTCGGCTGCTCCGGGAGAAAAAACGGCAGGAGCCTGAGCTCCTGCCGATTGAACGGACGGAATCTGGTTTTACTTTGCAAAATCAGAAACACGCGTCTCGCGGATGACATTCACGCGGATCTGTCCGGGATATTCCATTTCCTTTTCGATCTTCTTGGCAACTTCACGTGCCAGGACCTTCATGCCTTCATCATTGATGTCCTCGGGCTTGACCATGATCCGGACTTCGCGGCCGGACTGGATCGCATAGCACTTTTCGACACCATCAAAGCTGGTGGCAATCTCTTCCAGCTTCTCTAGACGCTTGATATAGTTCTCCAGGCTCTCTCTGCGGGCACCGGGACGGGCTGCAGAAATGGCATCGGCGGCCTGTACCAGGATGGCTTCCACGGTCTGAGGTTCAATATCATTGTGATGGGCAAGAATGCAGTGAATGACTTCGGGGCTCTCATGGTACTTGCGTGCCAGTTCGCCGCCGAGGGTCACATGGGTTCCTTCCGATTCATGGTCCACCGCTTTGCCGATGTCATGCAGAAGACCTGCACGCTTGGCCAGCTGGACATTGGCACCGACTTCGGCTGCCATGAGGCCTGCGAGATGGCTGACCTCGATGGAATGCTTCAGGACATTCTGGCCGTAGCTGGTGCGGTATTTCAGACGGCCTAGGAGCTTGACCAGCTCATGATGGATGCCGTGCTGACCGGTTTCAAAGACGGCGCTTTCGCCGGCTTCGCGGATCAGGTTGTCCACCTCACGGCGGGCCTTTTCCACCATTTCCTCGATGCGGGCGGGATGGATGCGTCCGTCGGCAATCAGATGATCGACCGCGGTGCGCGCCACTTCGCGGCGCACAGGATCAAAAGCGGAGACAATCACTGCCTCCGGCGTATCATCAATGATGAAGTCCACACCGGTGGCTGTTTCAAGAGCGCGGATGTTGCGTCCCTCACGTCCGATGATTCGGCCCTTCATGTCATCGTTGGGCAGCGGAATCACCGTCACGGTGGATTCTGCCACATGATCGGCAGCGCAGCGCTGAATCGCCAGGGAGATGATGTTGCGGGCTTTCTTCTCGCCCTCTTCCTTGGCTTTGGCTTCAATATCGCGGACAGCCGCAGCTGCATCATGGAAGGCTTCCTTCTGGACGCGGTCAATGATGATCTGCTTGCACTCTTCCTGGGTCATGCCCGCAATACGCTCGAGCTCATCATTCTGTTTGGCAATCAGCTGATCAGCTTCCTCATGCTTCTTGCGGATTTCCTCGGCCTTCTGATTCAGTCCTTCTTCACGGGTGTCCAGGTTAGCCGCTTTTTTGTCCAGCGTTTCCTCTCTCTGGAGCAGTCGCTGCTCAGAACGCAGCACCTCTGTTCTGCGCTCATCCAGTTCGCGGTCGCTCTTTTCACGTTCACGGCGGATTTCCGCTTTTTCGCGGGCGTTTTCCGCCTTGGATTCTTCTTTGGCCTTCAGAATTTCTTCCTTGGCTTCCAGGACTTTTTCTTTTTTGTACTCATCTGCCTTGCGCACAGCGTCGTCATACAGATGTCTGGCATATTCTTCCGTACGTCCGATCTTGGTTTCCGTTGCCTGCTTCCGGTACGTGTAGCCGGCAAATGCGCCAGCCCCGGCACCGAGAATCACGACAAGGACCCATACCCATGTCATCGAATCCTCCTCCTTTTTTTCAGTTTTTCTATGTATCCCCATTCAATAAGTTACCAACCGACGACAAAAAACCGTGCACCTATGCACGGCCGACTGTCTTCCGACATCCTGGGTTTGCCTACCCCACAAAAATACACATTCACGCCTGCCTGTTCCGAAGAACAGAAGCACGACATGAAAGCCCGAGAGGAGACTCCTCCCGGTATTTCTATGCGCCGGTCACCCGGCGATAACGGATACAGATCCGATGACAATGACAGGAAATCTATTGAAAACAGCACGGCAGCAGGATTTCGGCATGCACACCATGTGCAGTCCGGACATCCATCAAAGCTGCCTATCAGCCGGTCCGTTAGGATTGTATAATTTTCATTACGCCATGTCAAGGCAAAATTCCCCGCAGGAAATGCAACTTTTTTACCTTTTTGTCCATGCGCAGCATACTTTTTCCGGTTTTTCCGTGCTTCCTTTTTTATATAGGAAATTTTTCCTGCCGGGAACGGACTTTCCGAAAAAACACTTGATTGATTTTCTTCTTCCAACTATCATGTACACAGGCCGGCCGTTCCGGGATTTCCGGATCCTCCTCACGGCGCTCCGGCGGAACGGCCAAAACAAGGAGAAGTGTTATGAAGAAAATCACCCTCGCCCTGTGCCTTTGGATCCTGACGGTGGGATTTATGTCCTCCTGCTGTCTTGCCGAGAGTGTTTCCGCGGATATGGCTGAAACGTACACCTACAGCATGCAGCTGATTTCCCCGGACAGTGCCGGTCCCGGCACCATCGTGGAGCTTCCCCTGGATGAAACCGGCGGGATGCCCTTTCAGATCAATTTCACCTCGGATACCATGACCTATGACGATCCCACCATTCATGTGGAGCGCAGCCGCATCCGCAACCATGAGACGAAGTATAACTGTACGGTCCATTACGCCAAGGTCCGCATTGCCGACGCCTCCCAGCTGAGGACCGCTTCCTGCAGAGGCTTTGACAACCGCAGCGTCGCGCGCGTGGACGTCATCGGCAGGCAGGTCAATGCCGTGCTGGCCATCAACGGCGATTTCTTCGGCTCCCACAAGGACGGCTACATTCTCCGTCAGGGCACCGTCTACCGGGACATGATCCAGAGGAAATGCGACATCCTGCTCATTGACGAGGACGGCGATTTCCATATTATCCCCTACGACGCCGACCAGGAGAACATCGACAAGACCCAGTGGAACGGGAAAAAGGTCTATAACGCCTTTACCTTCGGCCCCGTGCTCATCCTGAACGATGAAGTGGTGCTGGATATTGCCGCTGACCCCGCCCATGCGGACGCCCCCGGACGCGGTGCCCGGACCGCCATCGTGCAGACCGGTCATCTGGAATACATGGTGATCACCTGCCGGGAAGTCGGCGTAACCCTTGAAGAGCTCACCTCCCTCATCCAGGAACTGACGGACCATGTGGAATGTGCTTACGTACTCGACGGCGGCCTTTCCTCCCAGATGGCCTTTGCCGGCCGGCTGATCAATAAGCTGGCGGACAAGACGGCACGCCCTGTCACGGATATTGTGTATTTCGCCAGCGCCTGGAAGACGGAATAACCCTTTTCGGATCCTTTTCTCCGTATTTCAAAAAAAGTTTTTTGTACGCCTGTTTCTTCAAAACCTTGTGCACCAAGGGTTTCAGCGTTCTGCATCCTGTTTTTCAAAAAAAGTTGCCGTTTTTTTCCCTCCGACACTGCCATCCTCTCTTTTCCGGCGTATAAACAAGTGGAAAGACCAATAACACCTTTCCAAATAAAAACGATTGAAATTGAGAGGAGATACACACCATGGAAAAATATTTGACTAACTGCTTTGATTTTCAGAGATTCGAGAAGAACGCTGACCTTCAGGTCGTGATCAATGATGTCCACTCCCGTTACGCTGTTCAGGAACTGAGCCTGAATGACATGGAATTCATCGCTGCCGCCGGTATGACCAAGAAGTTCGACAAGAAGGACGAACACTGATCCCTGACTGCACTGTCCTGCAGCCAGGAGCTGTCTGAGGCAAGGCAGTGGGATCCGGACCGGATCCGGATCATGCATGCGGCTTGAAGAACCTGATCAGAACACCTTTTCCCCCCGGACTGGTCCTGAATGGAAAAAAGGATTTCACTGCTTCGGCGCTTCCGAAGCAGTTTTCCTGCGTTTTCAGGAAATCATCCTGTCCAGGTTCAGCAAAGGAGCCTTCCGCATGATCATCCTCAACCTTGCCATCTTTCTCATCACCGCTGTCTGCATCTTTCTCTACAGCAGACGGAGCCCCATGCACCTTGTCCTCCGGTATTTCACCACCCTGTCCAACATCTTCTGTGCAGTTTCCTCACTGCTGGTGGTGATCTTCCGGCTCGCCGGGAATGTGCCCCAGGCGGTCCTGCTCCTGAAATATGCCGGAACGGTCTCTGTCACGGTGACTTTCCTGACCTGCATGTTTTTTCTCGGGCCCTTTGTCTGTGGCTACAAGGTCCTCCTGACGGGCTGCGAACTCTTCATGCACATGATCTGTCCCCTGCTGGCTCTTTTTACCTTCTTTGCATGGGACAAACCGGCTGCTCCGTTTTCTTCGGTGCTGATCGGCATGCTGCCCATGGTCCTGTATGCCTTCCTGTACCTGAACCGGGTCGTCCTGTGCCCGGAAGAAAAGCGCTGGCCTGATTTCTACGCCTTCAACCGGGGAGGAAAATGGCCCCTGAGCTTTTTCTTCATGGTCTTGGGCGTGTTTCTCATCAGCACGGTTCTCTGGGCCCTGTAAGCCTTCGGAAGGCAACCTTCTCTGCAAAAAAAGCTGAAGTCCTGCACTTGTGGACTTCAGCTTTTTTGTAGGATGAGCGAACGGTCCGTCAGACCGGACGGACCTGGATCACATTGACCGAATGCGGCAGAAGGCGGACCCTCAGGCTTCCTTCGCCCTTCCTCCACGCGCCTTCGGACAGTGTGACCTCGGTATGGCCGATATCGTTATAGGACTCCGTACACTCGCCCCATACCGTGATCCTGCGGCTGCGGTACACACCGTGCACGCCTGTATTCAGCGTCAGTTCCTTTGTTTCGGAAGGATGCTTGTTCACCGCGGCAAACGCCAGTGTGCCGTCCTTTGAGAACCGCGTCCCGAGCACGTCGAGCACCTCCACATCCTCGGGACGGCCTTCCTTTGTATGAACCGGCATCGTGTCCACGTCTTCCGCCCACAGATTCAGCACCTCGTCCCCCAGATAATTGACATACAGGTCAAACACATGATACGTGCTGCGAAGCACAATCCCCTCCGGATGCGTAAAAATGCAGCCGCGTGTATTCACAACCGGTGCAAAGCAGGCCATGCCGACAAGATCACAGTTCCGGTTGAGGGTGTTCAGGAAGCAGGCTGAGAACACGGCATCCGCCATCGTGTAATCCTGATTCCGGTCATTGAGGTCCCGCGGCGTGATATATTCCTCTCTGTCCACGCCCTGCCGGAGGGTGTGGACGTTCGGATGATGCCATCCCCTCAGATTCCACTCATCGTAGGCGATCCGGATGCGCTTTTCCAGCCCGAAGGCTTCCAGGAGTCCCCTGACCTTGCGGATCTCCGTATCCAGATCATTCGTACAGGCCATGCTTTCGTCATAGGTGGCGAAAACATTCTCATTGGCCATGAGATTCCAGTACTTGTGGATGGAAATCCAGTCAATGTGCTGTCCGCAGTTTTTCAGCAGGCTGACGTTCCAGTCGATATCCGCCAGGGCCGCCGCGGAGAGTTCGGCTGTCGGGTCCACATGCTTCATCATTTTCGCGGATTCCAGCACCAGCCTTCCCCATTCCTCCGCGGTCTTTGCACCGATTTCCCACCAGCCGTAATTCTCATTCCCGATGCTCCAGTAGCGGACATGGTGCGGTTCCGGAAAACCGTGGGCAATCCGCAGGCGGGCATATTCCCCTTCCGAGGGCAGGTTGCAGTACTCCAGCCAGTCGCTCATCTCCTCCGCCGTGCCGGTCCCTGCGTTCGTGCAGATGTAGGGCTCACAGTCCACCTTGCGGCAGAGGCGCACATATTCATTGGTGCCGAACGAATTGGGATCCTCCACCCGCCAAGCCTTGTCAAAAAACGGTGTTCTTTCCGGGCCCACCGCCTTCTTCCAGTGATAGCTGGACACAAAGCAGCCACCGGGCCATCGGAGAATCGGGACCCGGATCCGCCGCATCGCTTCCAGCACATCCGTCCTGAAGCCGTCCTCATCCGAGAGCGGATTGCCCGGATCATACACGCCGCCGTAAATCTGACGGTGGAAATGCTCAATAAAATGTCCATACAGCATCTCACTGCGCAGGCCCAGGCTGGGTCCCGTACGGACAGAAAACTGCGGTGTCTTTTTCATCGGTTTTCTCCTCCCGTTTTTTCTTCAGGAAGCGGGCAGGTCTCTTCCTGCCCTGCGTTTGTTTGTGCCCGGTTTTCTCGGTCTGTCTTCGTATCTTCTATTATATAGGAAGCTCCGTGAAAAAGAAAAGACCTGTGAAAGCAGAAAAGCCAGGGGATGCGGCGGACTGTTCCGTCTCCATCCTCTGACTTTTTCAATGGGTGCGGCTGCTTTCGCCGTACCTTTTCCTGTCCGGTCCGATCCGGGTTTAGAAGGCACCGTACCTTTCAACGGCGATGAGTTGTCCGTTGATGTCAAAGCAGGACCACACATTTCCGGAAGCAAAGCTCAGCGGGTCTTCCAGCAGCATGGAAATCATCTCCTCTGCGGTGTGCTCGACCAGCTCGTCCGTCGCTTCCCCGGTTTCCGGATCGGTATAGTCGTAGAACTTCAGGTCTTCCGGCACCTGCAGGGTCAGTTCCATATAGACTTCATCATACTCTTCAAAATCGATATAGAGATGTTCCTCGCCACCGAAGTTCTGCAGGATGAGGGAGTCATTGATCAGGATGTCCCCGTCCTCATTCTTTTCGAGCTTCTCAATTTTCTCAGAGTAGCTGCCCACGGTCAGGGTGTCCCCGACCTGGAGGGCTTCCGCCACAGCGGGATCAAGGGTTACGCTGTGCCGGACCTCCATCTGGAGGGTGTTGGCATCGGAATCATAGGCAGTAAAATTGGTGATATATTTCCCGTCTGCAAGCAGGCTGGTGTCTGCTGCTGCCGCTTCCACTGGCACAAAGTCCAGGTCGGTCAGGAAGTCCACGCACAGGAGCATCTGCTCTTCGGTCAGTGTCTTTTCCTCGGCAGTCTGCGGGGCAGCCATGACAAACTCCACGAAGTATCCCTTATAGATGGTCACGAAGTCGAGATAGTCAAATCCTTTGTCATTCTGCCGGGCCACCATCAGGCGCGTACCCAGTCCGGTATCCCCGTAGGTAATCTCCACCGTGGGATCAACTTCGGTGAATGTCTTTTCCAGCTCAGCAAGTGCTTCGTCGTCCAGATCATTCAGCCGGTCAACGGATGCATAGGCAGGGTCATAGGCAACGGACAGCACCATGGAAGGCTTCTGCGGGTCTTCCGAAGTCAGCAGGGCCACCAGCTGATCACTGGAGGACCGTACCAGCTGGCTGTTATAGCCTGCCGGCAGACCGCTCTCCAGGGAGAAAGCTCCGTTGATATCAACAACACCGAGACTCAGCTTGCCGTTCTCACCTGTGAGATTCATTTCCCGTGCGGGGCTGTCCTTGGGGAGATCGGTGGTGACATAAGCCTTGTTGATGTAGCCGATGTCGCCGGTCTTCTCATTGGCGACGAGCAGCCAGTTGTCGGTTTCCTTCAGGACCATCAGTTCCTGCTTGGCGGAATAGGTTGCCATGATGGGAGCATTCTTGCTGGGGGCCCATCTCAGGGCTGTCCAGCCGCTGACACGGGTGGGCTGCACGGCCACCTTGTAGGGTTCCACTTTGACAGCTGCCGCAAATTCGGCCGTGATTTCCTCAAAGGGATCGAGCGTTCCTTCTTCTGCAAGGGCACCAGAGAACAGGGGCATGGCCGCCATTGCCAGCACCAGCAACAGGGAAATCATTTGTTTTTTCATGAATATTGTTCCTCCTTTATGGATTCAATGCTGGGAAAATGCTTAGGGGTTGTAGACAAACTTGGGCTGCTTGTTCCTCCGGATGGTCTTGACCCAGTCATTATCGATCTGGTATTCCACCACACGGACGGTCATGTGCATAAAGGGAGCATCCTCATCGAAGTCCTTCATCTTCCATTGATCCGCCGGCGTGGTCTTGCCGGGCGTCAGGCGCTTGCTGTAGGTGGCACGGACCACATTGGAGCCATCCTTCGTATTGATCTCCACGGGCTTGTCCTGGAAGTCAAAGGCCGTGATTTCCACGGTAACCCTCGTCAGGTCGAGGTCGCTGATATTCTTGACACGGATTTCAACCCGGCCTTTGCCGTCAATCAGCGCATCGGTGATCTTGGTGGCATGGCTGTAATCGCCGACCTTCACACGGATGGACGTCTGGTAGCCGCCGTCTTCCGTGGTGCCGTAAACAACGGTCTCCCCATAACCCACGCCGGAGATCTTCACGCGGTGGCTCTGCTTATTCACCGGTTCCACGACGCAGACAGAAGGATCCGCGCTTCTCCAGGTCATATTCTGGTTGGTGGCATTCTTGGGCTCAAGCACAGCACCCGTCGTTGAGGTTTCGTTCGCGTCAATGTAGGCGACGCTGCGCAGCATATGGACACCCTGAACATGCTGGCCGACCTTCACCCGGACCCTGGCCCTGCGGTTGCTTCCGTCGGTGGATACGGCATTGACATAGGCCTCACCGGCCTTCAGGCCAGTCACCGTTCCGTCTGCGCTGACGTCCAGGATGTTCCGGTTGGAGGAGGAGAAGGTCAGTGCCTGGTTGGTGGCGTTGGCCGGTTCCACATGCCAGGTCAGCTGGAGGGTTTCCCCGGCATAGACCAGCGATGTCGGATCAAAGGTAATGCTTTTCACCGGCTGCTGGACATGCACCGTTGCTTTCGCTTCAACCGCGCCGTTGGTCTTGCTGGTGCAGATGATCTCGCAGGTGCCCAGGGCGACGCCGGTCACACGGCCCTGTCCGTTCACCGTGGCAATCGACGGGTCGGAAGAGGACCAGAGCACATTCTTGTCATTGGCATCCTTGGGCAGCACGGTCGCGCGGAGCATGGTGTTTCTGCCCGCATCCACCGTGATTTCCGTCTTGTCCAGGGTGATTTCGCCCGCAGGCTGGGTCACCTGAACGCTGATGTTCGTCCGGATATTGCTGCCGTCCGCGGCGGTGGCCACGATGCGGACATTGCCGCGCTTGACGCCTGTCACGTTGCCGTTTTCATCCACCGTGGCAATGCGCTCGTCCCCGGAGGTCCATTTCACCTGGCGGAGCGTTGCATTCTCCGGCTGATAGGCCGGTGTCAGGGAAATGGTGTCCCCCACGGCCACGCTCTTGGCGCTGGCAGTCAGGGAAATCCGGTTCACCGGCTGAATGACCAGGACCCGGTACTGCAGGGTCACGGTTTCATCCGCTTCACTGACGATCGTCAGGACCGTCTCGCCGGCGGCCAGGCCGGTCAGGTTGTTCCCCTGAACCCGGACCAGTTCCGGATGATCCACAGTCAGGGAGACTCTCTTGTTCCGGACAGACTGGGGCTGAATCCGGGTGTTGATCTGGATCCCTTTCCTCACCGGCAGCACCAGAACGGAAAGCCCGTCGGTCTCAGCTGCTTCCCCACCGCGGAGAAGCGTGACATACGGATCGTCCGCAGCATAGATCGGAAGCCGTGCCTGATTGTAGACTTCCATGGTGACGGACTGTTCCGCCAGCGCAGTGCAGCCCATGCTGAGCAGGGCAAGTGCCAGCAGGAAAAGCAGAATTCTTTTCATTCCTTTTCAGTCTCCTTTCAAATAGCGGTCAGAACTGTTCAGCCCTCTCCGCGTTCGGTCATATCAATGCCTGTAATGGACAGGGTGCCGCTCGGAACAAAACCTCTTGCGACCTGTCCGTTAATGTAGGTCTCGATGTAATCCCATGCTGTTGTGTTGTACATGGTGCTCAGATACTTCACCTTGGTCCCTGCGGGAAGGGTGGTCATGGCCTTTCCGGTCAGCGCCGGGTCATCCGTCAGGGTCGTGCTGGTGATGACCTCACAGGTGCTTCCGTCCCAGACCAGCATGTCCAGATTCGGCCGCTGACCCTTGATCTTGGCACCGTTCACATAGCCAACCCTGTACTGTCCTGCCTGATTGGCTTCATAGAGCATCAGCATCCAGCCGTTCTCCCAGCCGAGGGCATAGACCGCACCGTTCGTGCTGCAGGTTGCCTTGCCATTGTTGGCACGGAAGGCATCCGTGGAAGGAGCGGAATAGACGGCAAGCTTCTGTCCGGCATCCAACTTGACAAAGCTGAAGCCGCGGGGCTTGTTCACGGCCTGGGCCGGCGGAGTCGGCATGCCCTTACCGGTGGGGTTCGTGGTCTTCTTCTCACGCATTTCACGGCGTACATCCTTGATCAGGTCGACATTCTTGTTTTCGATTTTGGAGCACTGGGAATAGGCTTCATGGTGGTTGGTGGAAGATTCGCTTGCATTGGGGGTATACCAGGGCATCTGAATGAACCAGTTGTAGCAGCGGCTGCCGGTTTCAAACTTGTAGCCATGGCGTGCATAGATTTCATTGAAGGCATACAGCAGGGTATCATACTTGTATCCCCACAGTTCCTCATGGGTCAGCTCTCTCTTGTCACTGTCCGCAATAATATACATGGACTCAGCCTGAACGCTGGTCTGCACAAAAATCACGGCAGACACCGTCAGCATCAGGGCCATCAGAAGACTCATCAGTTTTTTCATTCTTGTTTCTCTCCGTTCTTTATTTGATCCCGGACCGGAAGAACCCGATCTGCGCTTCCCGCGCATTCCGGACTTTCCGTCCGCATTGCAGACCCGAACCGTCGGATTTTTCCGGTCAGGACGTATTGGCCGTATCTCCTCCCGGAACCCTGTCGGGGACTGCTGGGTAGTTCTTCATGTCTTGATACGCACTTCCTTTCCCGATGGCACCTTTTTGTCCGGATGACCGCACATTTTTTCAGAAAAAGCATCTGCACTGCGCGGTGCACGCCTGCGGGTTCCTCCCCGAACTGTCTATGCAATTCTGATGACGGACGGATCCCCGGAGAGGATTCGTCCGTCATTCTTACCTGTTAAATTTTCGATCAATTGTTTCAGTTTCCTTCATGCGGCGGCCTCAAAAGTGATTTTTTTGTCAATAATCTGCAAAAGTCCTCCGGACGGCCGGAGTCTGTCACGGTTTTCCGGGATATGTTTTGCTTCGAATCCGGTTTTATGCTAAAATCTGCTTACTGTTTTTCTGTCCAATACACGCTGGTTCTCCATGATGGCACGGCATGGCCCTGCACCCTGTCCCGGAACCGGCGGACGGTCTGGAGGCATGGTTATGGGAAAATCTTCCGTCCGGGAGCGGATTGTGCAGGCCTGCATGGAACTGCTGAATACGACCTCTCTGGAAGCACTCCGCACACAGGACCTGATCGACCAGGCCGGTATTTCCCGCTCTTCCTTTTACAGGGCCTTCCCTGACAAATATGCCGTAGTCACCTGGGTCTATCAGGAACAGGCGGAAAGACTTCTCCGGGAAATGCCGGAGCTCAGGAGCTGGAAAGAATGGACCTATGTGCTGCACGCCTATATGCGCGAGCATAAAGCCTTTTTCCGGAACATTGCCGGCTACCGCGGCCAGAACTCCTTCTGTGATTTCCTCAGTCACTATTTCTATGGAAATGCGCTCCGTTTTCATAAAAAACCGCTCACGGAAGAACAGAAGTTCGCCCTTCAGGCCTTCTCCCTGGTCGGTGCCAACGCCACCGTGGAGTGGATTATGAACGGTTTTCAGCCGGATGATGAGATCCTCGTCCGATATCTGGATGCCTGTATTCCCTCCTGTATCCGTTCTCTTTATGAATAAAGAAAACACAGGTGCCCCGAGGTTTTGCCTGCTCTCGTCTGCACCTCCTCCGACCTCGGTCCGCACCTCACAACAATGGCGTGCTTCTCCGTAAAAAGAATTGTTGAGCCAGGGTATAACCACCGAAAGATATGAAACAGACGTGACCATTGCGGTCACGTCTGTTTTGTCTCCCGGATTTTGCTCCACAAAATCCGATGCCCGTTATGATTGTGGACAAAGGAAGCTATTCCCTATTCACTCAAATTCGGACGAATGATGCTCATTTCTGTTCTCGCAGATAGTGAGAGATGTCTTTGACAGCCACTGCATTCCCTGCGGACAAATATTCCCAATTGGGCTTCTCGCCATGCTCTCCGGCAAAGTATTTTCTCGCATACTTAAGCGCAGTGTCTACGTCTTG
>ONVN01000239.1 GCA_900321295.1 uncultured Eubacteriales bacterium | reverse complement strand
TCTGTGCAGTGAGAAGATCAAGGGCCTCCTCCAGAGGCTCCGTTTTCTGGCTGTAACGGTGAAGATCGTCCCTCCAGGTTTCCAGCGCACCAATCTGATCGAGCGTTGCCTGAAGGAAACAGTACATGAGAAAATTCTGCGCATCCGTATGGTTCTTGAGGTCTCTTGCGAATTCCATCCATTTCATGGAGACTTTCAGTGCGCCGAATACCGTTGATCCTGTGCTGAACTGCTTTTCATGATCGTCTGCATACTGCGCAGCCTGTTCAACTTTTCCTGGGAGTTTCTGGAGCTTTTCCTGCATGGTGTGGAGCATGCTGACAACCTTGTCTTCGACGGCCTGCTTGAACGCACCGGGTGGTATGGCCTCAACATCAAGGCCCCAGTCTTTCATAACAATCCCAAATTTTGTGGTCACCAGGTGGTAGGCCATCGCAAGTGCAGCAGGTGTGTCGTTGTGACTGTCTGCAAAAGCTTTCAGGACTTCTGCCGCGTGCCGGAGATCCTCCGCAGTTGAAGCGTTGACCAGTCCGAGCGTATCCTCCGTGACACCGGCAAAGGCAGACAGGATCAACTCGGAGGATTCCTCAAAGCCGGTTGAGAGGATATTCATGGTCTGCATGTAATCTGCGTAGGTGTTGCTCAGCATCTGATAATAGGGCACGGCATACCAGCCGTTTTCCGGAAAGACCTGCTTCCAGCTCTGATGATTGACCAGGTCCAGCAGAAGGTTCAGACCGAAATTGGAAATGGTATCCAGAGCAAGCTCGGCACCGGCAATATAACCTGCACCGACCTTACTCCAGAACTGATCCTGATGCACCATCTCTTCATCCAGCAGCAGATAGCCGCTGTTCGTTCTATCGCTGATATCAGACTTCTCGGAGGAATCCAGCCAGCGGATCAGTTTTTTCCCCTCGTCCGAATGAAGACGAAAATCCTCCGTAAAGAAGTGGTTGATATACCGTTCTTCATCCGTAAGAAAGGGGAGTGCCGTTCCTGTGCTTCCCTCCACATGGATCCGCCACTGGTCTGAGTGAACCGTCTTCTTCGTGCTGTCCTGCGCATAGGCCACAAAAGCCCATATACCGGGCATGTCCAGGGTGACGGAACAGACTGGACCGTCCTGCCCCATCCTGGAAGAGTCGGGCGGGACGATCAGGAGCTGAGTGCGCACGGCACCTGTGGAGCCGATCTGAAAGACCACGGTATCGCCCATGGAACAGGTGTCCCCGTCCGGCACAGTACAGGAGGAAATGCAGACGGATAGTGTCTCCGCAAAGACCGGAGCACAGAAGGCGAGAAGAAAGGAACAGACAAGGAACAGGGAGAGCAGTCGCCGGATCATAGCGTACCTCCGGAAACACAGAGTAGGGAAGAAGCTCACTGGACGGGTTCGGGTGGCATGATCTTGACAGCATAGCCCTTTGCATTCTTGTCACTCTTGTATTCACAGGTGCCGCAGAGCACAATGCCCCCGTCGGCAGGATCAATGGCCGCCGAATTGAAGTAATCGTCTCCTGCCAGGCTGCCCGTGAACTGCCAGAGTATACGTCCGGTCGGGTCAATGCAGACCGCCCAGGCGTCTTTTCCTTTCCCGGTGCCGCCGTGGACGTTGCCGTCCGTGGAAGTGGTAGAACCGACCAGGAGAATACTGCCGTTGGGGAAGACCGTGGTGCCGCAGACTTCCTCCCTTCCGGACCCGCCATAGGTCTTGGACCAGATCATGCGGCCCATGGCGTCAATCTGCATGGCCCAGAAGTCAAAGGAGGAGGAATAGCTGGCCGTGAAGCCGGTGACGATGTAGGTTCCGTCCCCCAGATCGCGGATGTTGTCGAAGGTGTCATCTTGGCTTCCCCCGTAAGTCAGCCGGTTGATCTGACGGAGCGTGCTGTCCGTAACGAAGATCTGGCCAGTGGCATGGCCGACGCCGCCGAGACTTCCCACGAGAATGAGACCGCCGTCGCCGGTGGCTACGGCAGAATCCGGAACATCATCATCAGAACCGCCGTAATTGTTGCAGTCCAGAAGATTGCCCTCTCGGTCAAACTTCATGATCAGGAAGTCCTGCTTTCCGTTGCCGCGGAGCACAAAACTGCTGTCTGCTGTCAGCCAGCCGCTTCCGGCAATCATACCGTCTGCCGTTTCCACGACCATGTCAAAGCCGTAGGACTTGCTGCCCACCCCGAAGCTCTTCAGCCAGTCAATGCTCAGGTCCGGGTTCAGCTTCCCGATCAGGGCACTGGAGCGTTTGGACGTCTTGCCGGTGGACCCTGAAAAGGTCTCCCGGTCCCAGATGCCGGCAAAATCCTTGTCATTGGAGCGGGTGACGCCGGAGACAAAGAATCCGTCGTCAACAGGAACAATGCAGTGGAAGGAGTCCATATCGCCTGTTCCGCCGACGACCGTGGACGTTTCGATGGTGCCTTCCGGGGACAGTAGCAGGGCCAGGGCATCGCGGTTCTTGTATTTTGCACGGATACTGCCGCTGCTGGAACTGGTACGTCCGGACAGCACCGTGCCGGAACCGTCCTTCTGGGAGGCAGCCCACATGAATTCCGTGAATCCTTTGCCGCCGGCTGTGGTCTGCCAGACAAGGGTCGGGAGGGCGTAACCGATGCGGAAACCTTCCGGGGAGACACTTTTCCAGCCGTCAAGAGACGAGGCAGGAATCCAGGCAGCCTGTTCCTTCTTGCCTTCGAGCATGACGTAGGCCCATTCTCTTCCTTCGATGTCACGTTCGGCATGGATGGCTGTGACGTTTTCCCCTTTTTTCACCGTACGGGCAGAGGAGGAAGTTTCAGCAGGCGCATTCATGGCATCCGACGTTTCGGTGACGCGGAAGGTTTTCTCCGGGTCCTGAACAAGCACCGGGACATAACCGTCCACTTTCAGAACCTGGGCGGGCACCCAGCCTCGGGTCAGTTTTCCATCCTTGTCGGGGATGGCGCAGAGATACCAGGAGGCATCTGCATCGGAAGCAAGAACCTGGACAAACGCGCCGCCTGCCAGGGAAAGGAGACTGACGGCTTTCCTGCTCCTCCAGGCATAGAGCTTGTCCGCCTTGGAAATTCTTCCGGAAGCGGCCGTTTCCGATCCGCGGGTCGGCTTTCCGGTAAAGGAATCCGTTGCCGTATGGTCCAGCGGATCCCAGCTCAGGTCCGTCATTTCACAGGTATCCCCGTGGAGATCAAAGCGCAGCACCTGGGCGGGATGGGTGTTGGCATTTTTCGCCTCGGCCAGAGCGGTGGGACGCATCCGGTATCCCTGCAGGCGGGTGATGCCGTAACTGCCCCGTCCGGTGGTGTTGCCGCGCAGGGTGATGATATAGTCGCCGTCCCGGAGGGTAACCGACTTGCTGCTCTTGCCTTCCCCCACAATGTTCAGACGGCCGAATCCGGCCGATTCGCGATAGTCCATGGGATCACTGGAGAGGTAGTCTGTTCCGTTTTTCTCAGCGACGCGGATTTCCATGGTTTCATCCACCCAGAGGCTGTAGATGCCGCTTTCTTCGTCGTCGGAGATGGCGGACATGCAGATGGACTTGAAGACATCCGAAAGGCCCCGGGCAAGATCGTCTGCGGCAATATAGGTATAGCCGCCGGCATCGGTATAGGCGGTGCTGCCGCTGCCTCTGCTGTCCACTTCAAAATAGCGGACCTCGTAGCCGTCATGGAGCACACTGCGGGTGATCTGCTTGTCCTGATCGGATAATGCGCCGACCAGGCCGATCGTATACACGAGGGTATCCGTGTTCCCGAGGGCACGGCCTTCCTCAATGGCCGTCCGGACAGGATCTCCGCTGCCCACAGGGATGCCATCCGTGAGCATGACGACCACCTGCCGGGCGTCCGTACGCTTCCCGGTATTCAGCATCTGTCTTGCCAGCCGGAACGCGCCGCCTGTGTTGGTCTGACCGTTGGCATAGGTGGAGCGGATCATCTGCTTGAGGCCGGTTTCATCGGTGAGACCGAGAAAACCGCCTGTCAGCTGGTGTGCATCGGATTCAAAGGCTACAAGACCGATCCGGCTAGGAGCACTCAGTCCGAAAAGGGTTTCCACAAAGATGGCGGCTGCTTCCTGGGCGAGGGAGATGATCTCCTGTCCGCCCCGGGAGTGCTCGCCCATGGAACCGGACGTGTCGAGCACCAGGACCACATCCAGGGGTGTATAGCTGTATTCCGTGGCCTGAGCGTCCGTAAAGGAGTGGTCCGGATTCGGGTTGACGAGCTGTCCGTCGGCCTGGTCGATGGACTGCTCGATGGCTTCCTCTGTGCCGGACTCGACGGTTTCATCGGAGGCGGGTGCTTCATCCCACAGATTGGTGGCGGATGCTGCCTGGGACAGCATGACCATGGAAAGAAGCAGGCAGAGAACCTTTTTCATGAATGTACGCACGGATAGACCCCTTCCTGATCCGGATCTCCGGGCAGAATACCCCGGAGCACGGGTGGTTCTGGTGTAAACATGTATCTCACTGAAATGATTATAAAGGGTGATGTGGTTTTCCGTCAATTGATGTCTGAAGAGACACAGAGAACCGGCTGGAAAGGTGTGTCTATACGAAGATTGGTGAAATGATACCGGGAACAAGAACACGCATCGCTGTCTCGAAGGGGATTTTTGGAGGTGCGAAAAGCGGACCGTTTTGGGACGGCTCATCTGCATTTT
>ONVN01000106.1 GCA_900321295.1 uncultured Eubacteriales bacterium | reverse complement strand
GCAATTCAGCAGGAAGAACGATTTGTCTTGTGAAAGCGTGCAGGAATAATCGGATAGATGCCTCGGCTCATAATGAGTCGGGATTGCCAGCCAACACCGATCGTGTGTACGGACCGCGTACACGGCGGTTCAGCCTTTTGACGGCAGTGGCGCCGTGAACGTCTGTCCGTTGTCCCACACAGATCGGTACCTAGTCCCACTCCAGCATTCCCTTTGAATACGTCTCCAGGCATTGCCGCAGGGAGCCGATTTGATTGCATCCGGGTTTACCCGGGCCCGCTTATGACGATGCTTCGAACAGCTTTAGCTCCAACTGTGGCGTACCTTTCCCGATTGGTTACGGGTAACTATGCCCCCAACTGACTCCTTCACCCGCTAGAACGTGCGCTCACCTGGCGCACAAGAAAAATGCACATAAGCCTCGGCTTATGTGCATGAAGATCAGATTTCGTCATCACTGCTTTCAGCAGTCTGATCCGGAAGATCCATATCCAGATCAGATGGCGCATCCTTGGGATCCAGCATCGGTTCAACCAGGTTTTCTTCTGCTTGGTCATCGAGGACAGTGTCTTCAGGAAGTGCAGTTTCCGATTCTTCCTCGGGTTCTTCGCGCTCGGCCCTTGCTACACTGGCAATACGGCTTTCATCGGAGATACGCATAAGCTTAACGCCCTGTGCAGTACGTCCGCAGACACGGATGGAATTGATCGGGGAGCGGATAATGGTGCCGTCATCAGTGATGAGAAGAATGTCTTCATCCATATGGACAAGGAGAAGTGCAGCGAGTTCACCATTCTTCGGTGTAAGCGAGATCGCACGGATGCCATAGCCATTGCGTCCCTGCTCACGATAGGCATCAGGATTTGTGAGCTTGCCGTAACCGCGGGTTGTAATGGCGAGAACCATCGTATCGGGTTCAATGATGGCAAAGTCGATGATTTCATCGCCTTCGCGCAGACGCATTGCTCGCACACCGGTTGCCATACGGCCCATGGTGCGGACATGGGACTCATTGAAGCGGATGGACATACCCAGACGGCTGCCCATGATCAACTCATCATTTCCTGTGGAGAGCCGTACACCGACGAGCTCGTCATCATCTCTCAGGTTCAGAGCGTACAGACCATTACGGCGCAGATTCTTAAACTCACTCAGCGGGGTTTTCTTGATGACAGCCTGCTTTGTGCCAAAAACAAGATTATAGGGTGTGTCATCGCCCCGCGGCATGGGCAGCATGGTGGAAATCTTTTCATCCGTGGAAATCTGCAGCAGATTGATAATCGCGGTGCCCCTGGCTGTGCGACCTGCTTCGGGAATCTGATAGCATTTCAGTGAATATGCACGTCCGCGGTTGGAGAAGAACATGATCTCCTGATGCGTGTTGACGATACACATCTGGACAGCATAATCCTCATCCTTGGTGGTCATGCCGGTGATGCCTTTGCCGCCGCGATGCTGGGCCTTATACGTACTGGCGGAAATGCGTTTGATGTAGCCGGTACGTGTCAGGGTGACAACCATATCTTCCTCGGCGATCAGGTCCTCCACATCAATCTCACCTTCAATGGCCGTGAGCTCCGTGCGGCGGTCATCTGCAAACTTGTCACGGATAGCAAGGATTTCATCCTTGATGACTTTCATGAGAAGCTGACCGTCGGCAAGGATGGACTGAAGGTATGCGATGGTCTTTTCGAGTTCCTGGTATTCTTCCAGCAGACGGTCTCTTTCCAGTCCGGTGAGACGGGCAAGACGCATATCAAGGATTGCCTGGGCCTGCTTCTCTGTGAATTCGAAAGTCTCCATGAGGCCGGTCTTCGCAGTGGCTGTATCAGGAGAATTACGGATGAGTGCGACAATTTCATCAATATGATCCAGAGCCTTGAGAAGACCTTCCAGAATATGGGCACGTGCCTGTGCTTTGTTGAGATCGAATTTGGTACGCCGTGTAACAACATCCTTCTGATGCTCGAGATAATAGTAGATGATGTCACGGAGGTTCAGGACACGGGGTTTGCCGTCCACGAGGGCAAGCATGTTGGCACCGAAGGTTTCCTGAAGAGAAGTGTGTTTGTACAGGAAATTCAGGACAACCTGCGGATAAACATCCTTTTTCAGCTCGATAACGATACGCATGCCGTTTCGGTCGGATTCATCACGGATGTCGGATATTCCTTCAATCCGCTTGTCACGTACAAGATCGGCAATTTTGCTGACCAGTGTGGCTTTGTTGACCATGTAGGGGATTTCAGTGATGACGATACGGCTGCGGCTGTTCCCCATATCTTCGATTTCTGATTTGCAGCGGACGTCGATATGACCGTGCCCGGTATAATATGCCTGCCGGATGCCGGCTTTTCCGAGAATGATACCGCCGGTGGGGAAGTCAGGACCTTTGATGTGTTCCATGAGGTCATCGATTGTGCAGTCGGGATTGTCAATCATGCAGACAACACCGTCAATGACTTCACCAAGATTGTGCGGGGGAATATTGGTTGCCATGCCGACTGCGATACCGTTGGAACCATTGACAAGCAGGTTCGGGAACCGGGAAGGTAGAACAGCAGGCTGCATCAGGGTTTCATCGAAGTTGGGATAGAAATCGACGGTGTCTTTTTCAATGCCTTCCAGCATGAACATGGTCAGCTTCTGAAGCCTTGCTTCGGTGTAACGCATTGCAGCTGCACCATCACCATCAACGGAACCGAAGTTTCCCTGGCCTTCAACGAGGGGGTAACGGATGTTGAAAGGCTGGGCGAGACGGACCATGGCGTCATAGACGGAAGAGTCACCGTGCGGATGGAATTTACCGAGAACGTCGCCGACCACACGTGCGCTTTTACGATAAGGCTTGTCGGGCGTCATGCCGAGCTCTGCCATATCATAGAGAATTCTGCGGTGAACCGGCTTCAGACCGTCACGCACGTCCGGGAGTGCGCGGTCAACGATGACGGCCATGGCGTAGGAGATAAAGCTCTTTTTCATCTCCTGCTCCAGATTGACCGGTATCAGCTTATCTTTGATATCACTCATGATGTTGCTCCTTCACAGGCGTTGTCAGATATCCAGATCCTTAACCAGATCGCTGTTCTCCTGAATGAATTGCTTGCGTGGTTCAACAGAATCGCCCATAAGCAGCGTGAAGAGCTGATCGGCCTCCATGGCATCCTCAGGGGTAATCTGCATCATGGTACGGGTTTCAGGATTCATGGTGGTGGTCCAGAGCTGCTCGGAAGACATTTCGCCCAGACCTTTGTAGCGTTGAATATCCGGCTTGGGATCGCGCCCGATCTCATCCAGTACACGCTGCAGCTCGTCATCATCGTAGACATAGCGCTCGATCTTGCCGCGCGTCACCTTGTAAAGAGGCGGCATTGCCGCATAGACATAGCCTTTTTCCACGAGCGGACGCATATAGCGATAGAAGAAGGTGAGGAGAAGAATACGGATGTGGGCACCATCGACATCAGCATCGGTCATGCAGACAATGCGGTGGTAACGGAGCTTGGATTCGTCGAATTCGTCCCCGATCCCGCAGCCGAAGGCTGTGATCATGGCACGGATTTCCTGATTGCTCAGAGCACGTTCAAGACGGGTCTTTTCAACGTTGAGAATTTTGCCGCGGAGAGGAAGGATGGCCTGGAAATGACGGTCACGTCCTTCTTTGGCAGAGCCGCCTGCTGAATCGCCCTCGACCATGAAAATTTCGCATTTCTTGGGGTCTCTTTCAGAGCAGTCAGCCAGTTTGCCGGGCAGGGATGCGCTTTCCAGAACCGTTTTTCTGCGGGTCATTTCACGTGCCTTGCGCGCAGCTTCACGTGCGCGGGCAGCATTCACGCACCGGTCAAGAATCGTCTTTGCCACGGGAGGATTCTCTTCAAGATAGGTGGTCAGTTCTTCGGTAACAATCGAATCGACAATGCCTCGCACATGACCGGAGCCGAGCTTGGACTTGGTCTGGCTCTCAAATTGAGGATCCTCCATTTTGATGGAGACGATGGCCGTCAGGCTTTCACGTACATCATCGATTTTCAGATTGGCGTCTGAATCCCGCAGATACTTGTACTTTCGGCCGTAATTGTTGATGGCGCGGGTCAGAGCAGTATTGAAACCGGTGAGATGTGTTCCGCCGTCAGGGGTTGCAATGTTATTGGCAAAGGAGTAGATGGCATCCTGATAGCTGTCATTGTACTGGAGAGCCACCTCCACCAGAACACCATCCTTGATGCCTTCTGTATAAATCGGCTCAGGGAAAAGAGGTGTTTTATGACGGTTGAGATATTTGACGTATTCCCGAAGTCCGCCGGCATAGCAGAAATCATGCTCTTTCGGCTCATCGCCCCGTTCGTCACGGAAGAGGATGCGGATGCCCTTGTTGAGGAAGGCCATCTCCCGGAGACGTGTCTTCAGCGTGTCGTATTCAAAGGCACCCGTTTCGAAGATACCCTCAGGATTATCAGGTGTCTTGACATCAGGCCAGAACTGAATGGTTGTGCCGGTGCGGTCTGTCGTTCCAATGACTTTCAGGTCATAGAGATAGTGACCGCGTGCATATTCCTGCTGATAAATCTTGCCGTCCTGATAAACTTCAACCGTCAGATGCTCTGACAGGGCATTGACGACAGACGCGCCGACACCATGGAGACCGCCGGATACCTTGTATCCTCCGCCGCCAAATTTGCCGCCAGCATGAAGAATGGTCAGACATACTTCAACAGCAGGCCGGCCCGTCTTGGGATGGATACCGACCGGGAATCCACGGCCGTTATCCATGACGCGGACCGAGCCGTCTTTGCACAGGGTTACATCAATCTCTGTGCAGAAACCAGCGAGCGCTTCGTCAATGGAATTGTCGACAATCTCATAGACCAGGTGATGCAGGCCGCGTACATCGGTCGAGCCGATATACATGCCAGGACGCTTCCGGACAGCTTCGAGGCCTTCAAGAACCTGGATCTGATCTTCTCCATAGTCGTCTGTAACCTGAGTGGCTTCACGGATCTCCCGTTCCATCTCTTCGGAGGAAAGCTCCTGATAGGCTTCGACTGTATCATTTTCCTGGGTTCCGGAAACCGATTCCGGAGCAGGGGAGTTTACCGTTTTGTTTTCTTCCATATTGCACCTCACATTTTGTCTGCCTGCCGCTTCCAGGCAATCGCATCGTCCGGAATACCGGAACTTTTCAGCCTGCCACGCAAGGAACGCAGACCTGTGGTGGTCAGTACACACTGAAGTTCATTGTGCGCATCTGCAAAAAATACCAGAGTTTTCGGATCGGCTCCCAGCTGCTGTACCCGGCCGCTTTTCCGAAGCTTTTCAATCAGCATTTCGGTATCGCGGGCCAGAGGAAAGGTCATGTCTGCCAGAAGAAGAATCCGACTGGCCTCAATGGCCCTGTTTCGACCAAGATGAACAACCAGAAAAACCACTCCAGAAGCTTGTTTTTTCCTCGTTAGAGGAACAACTAATTATACCACAAAAACGTTTATTTTGAAAGGAAAAATCCCCTCTCCACATGGTGAAAAATAAGGATTTTCAGACAATTCACCCCGAGCGAAAATGAGCAGGTCGGGAGGGCAGAAATGCAAATTGCACAGAAAGAGGAGAGGTGCTCAGAACCAATGTTTTTGCGAATCCCCCCTTTTCAAGTTCTGCAACTTATGCTACAATCGGACGGAAGCATTTATATGCTTTATACAGCTGTAAGCTGAAAGAGTGGACTTCATGATTCTGTTAGGTGCGCCTGACGAATCATGTTTGATCTGGCTGAAGAGAAACTGGAGGAATGAACATGATTACAGCAGGCGATTTCAAAAAAGGCATTACCATTGAATGGGATGGCGGCGTATGGAATATCGTCGATTTCCAGCATGTCAAGCCTGGCAAGGGTGCTGCTTTCGTACGCACCAAGATCAAGAACATCATGACGGGTGCTGTCGTTGAACGCAGCTTCAACCCGACCGACAAAATGCCCAAGGCAATCATTGAGACCAAGGAAATGCAGTATGTCTATAATGACGGCGACCTGTATTACTTCATGGACAATGAGACCTTTGAACAGCTCCCCCTGAACCATGAACAGGTGGAAGACGCAATCCCCTATGTAAAGGAAGGCACCACAGTGACCGTCCGCTTCTTCAAGGGAAGCGCTTTCTCCGTTGAGGCACCCAACTTCGTTACCCTTCAGGTAACCGATACCGAGCCTGGATTCAAGGGCGACACGGCCAGCAACACCTATAAGCCTGCCACGCTCGAAACCGGCTACAGCCTGCAGGTGCCGCTGTTCATCAATACGGGCGATATGATCCGTGTTGATACCCGTACCGGCGAGTACATGGAGCGCGCTTAATCTGCGATATCTGCTGTTCCGAAAAAAGGCTGCAGACACTCTGCCTGCCGATTCTTGTGCAGATGGAAACGAAAAGCAGCGTCCGATGATGGAAGTTCATCATCGGACGCTGCTTTTTCTCCGGTATTGCTGGCGCGGTTCAAAGGGTCAGTAGGATCCGACACAGAGGATATCGGGGATAGAGCGGTCATTGACATCAATGCCTCCCTGATCTGTCAGCTGGACGCTTTCACCCAGGAAAAGCATGGCGGCCGTGTTTCCTCCGTCAAGATTCAGCGCATCTGTACAACCGGCTTCGAGAAGAATTTCTGCACAGGACTGCAGGTCTGCACCATCAGAATGAACCTTTCGGCCTTCCACAAGCAATGCAATAAAATGGCTTCGTTCTACGACACCAATTGCACATCTGGGTTCAAGGTGTGTATAGGCGTCATCACTCAGTTTTGGAATCTCGCCGTCCCGGATCAGGACAGGACCAAAGGAAAGAACTGTTTCTGCACCGCGCTCAAGATATTCCTTTGCGCTGTAGTCGCTGCATTCATGGACTTCGGTCATGCCACTGGGAAAGAAGGCGATATTCGCGAGGTTAGGGACGGCACGGACATACTTGGAATAGGTTTTCTTGTAAATCGCTTTTCCATCCCGGATAATGATTCCGGGATAACGGTCATGCGCAATCCGGTAGCTGTAGAAATCTCCGCTCATTGCGAAGACAACATGGTCGCGCAAAGCGATATCCTGCGGAAGCCCATTGGTTCGTCCGGGCTTCTTTTCGTTCCAGGAACGGGTATACACCGTGGTCCCGGGCCGGCAGACAATATCGGCCAGATAATAGGTAATCAACGGGGTTTTTGTCTGATGTCTTGTGATCTCTATGCGATGATTGGCATCGACATAGAGCCAGAGTCCCTCAGAATGGTTTTTGTAGCCGTATCCGTCCTCTGAGCCGGAAAGAAACCCGTCCGCATCGGTCTCAGGCATTGCATCGGGGGAATCAACCATATGAAGTTCTGCCTGTGCAGGAACTGCAAGCAGCAGGCAAAGAATCAACAGAAAAAAAGTGTGAATCCTTGACATGGTATTGTGGGTCCTCCTAAAACTGGAATAAGACAGGGAATACAGAAAAGAACAACCGCCCTTGCGGGCGGTTGTTTGTTACTCAGCAGATGCGAGCATTTCCTGTCCGCAGTGAATACGGCGGAGTGTTTCTTCTTTGCCAAGGAGGTAAGCAATTTCCATGGCTCCGCCGGGGGTGGAAGCCTGGCCGGAAATGGCAATACGCAGCGGCCAGAGGACAGCCCCGTTTTTCATACCGGAATTTGCGATGGTTTCCATCAGACGGTCATGGATGATAGTTTCAGTCCAGTCTGCTTCATCAATTCCCTCGAGGACCGGGAGGCAGAGTGCAAGGGCCGTTTTTGCCACGTCAGGATTGGACTTCATCTTCTTGTGGGTGTACAGGTCGACCGAGTATTCAGGAAGTTCACCAAGGAAGGCAACCATTTCAGGAACACGGTTGAAAACCTCTGTGCGGTCCTTCATGAGTTCCGCAAGACGATGATAATCGATATTCTTGCCTTTCAGGACTTTGTCAAACCAGGGGGTGACGATTTCCAGATAACGATCAAAGTCCAGACGGCGGATATACTCGGCATTGAACCAGGTCAGCTTGTCAACATCGAAGATGCCAGGGGCCTTGCTCAGACGGGAAATATCGAAGACATCAATCAGCTCATCCATGGTGAAGAATTCGCGGTCATCACCGGGGTTCCAGCCAACCAGGGCAAGATAATTGATCAGGGCTTCGGTCAGATATCCCTTTTCAACATAGTCAGAATAGTAGGCATCACCGTCACGCTTGGAGAGCTTGTGGTGACTGTCTCTCATGACGGAAGGAAGATGGACATATTCCGGAATCTCCCATCCAAATGCTTCATAGAGAAGATTGTATTTCGGTGTGGAAGAGAGATATTCTGCACCGCGCATGACATGCGTGATGCCCATCAGATGGTCATCGATGACGTTGGCGAAGTTATAGGTCGGCATGCCGTCTGCTTTGATCAGAACCATATCATCCAGCGTATCGTTGGGGAAGGTCATGTCGCCATATACCATATCGTGATAACTGCTTTCACCTTCAGTCGGGGCATTGAGACGGATAACCCAGGAATCGCCCCGGGCGATACGTGCTTCCACCTCTTCCTTGGGGAGCCGGAGACAGTGCTTGTCATACTTGTAGACTTCTCCACGTGCTTCTGCTTCTTCACGGCGTGCTTTCAGTTCACACTCCGTGCAGAAGCAGTAATACGCATGGCCTGAAGCGACAAGCTGCTTTGCATAGGGCATATAAAGCTGCTTGCGTTCGGACTGGATATAGGGGCCATAATCTCCTCCGACATCGGGACCTTCATCCCACTGCATTCCGCAGCCGCGAAGCGTATCATAGATCACTTCTGTGGCGCCTTCAACATAGCGTTCCTGATCGGTATCTTCAATGCGCAGAATAAATTTTCCGCCCATCTTTTTTGCATACAGGTAATTATACAGAGCCGTACGCAGGCCGCCGAGATGCATGAAACCGGTCGGACTTGGCGCAAAGCGGGTACGAACTTCCATCGGAAGAGCCTCCATTCTGTTTTTCTGAGTGCAGACTGATTGCACTTCAGAGCTGATTATTTTGAGATTTTCGCCCAGGTATCCTTCAGACCGACGGTACGGTTGAAGACGGGCTTTTCGGGTGTGGAATCGGGATCCTTGCAGAAGTAACCGTTGCGAAGGAACTGATAGGTTGTACCGTTGTCAGCCAGTGCAGTACAGGGCTCGGCAAATCCGTTCAGAACCGTGATGCTGTCTGGATTCAGGCGGCTGATGAAGTCCTTTTTAGCAGAAGCGCCGTATCCTTCATCTTCCGCTGCCTCTTCATCCGGCATTTCTTCGGAAAGAAGCGGCTCATAAAGCCGTGCTTCAAAAGGCACACAGTCATCGGCACTGACCCAATGGAGCGTGCCCTTGACTTTGCGGTCAGCTCCAGGGGTACCGCTGGCGGATTCAAGATCAACCGTGCAGTGCAGTTCAATGACTTCACCCTGGTCATTCTTGACGCACTCATCGCAGCGGATGATATAGGCACCCTTCAGACGAACTTCATTTCCGGGATAGAGACGGAAATATTTCTTCGGGGGATTTTCCATGAAGTCATCCTGCTCGACATAGATTTCACGGGAGAACGTAATGTTCCGTGTGCCGAATTCCGGATGATCCGGATGATTCTCAAGGGTAATCGTCTGTTTCTTGTCTTCAGGCCAGTTGGTTAGAATGACTTTCAGCGGTTTGAGAACAGCCATAACACGCGGAGCCCGGGAACCAAGATCGTCACGGACACAATGTTCAAGGAATGCGAAGTCGACCGTGGAATCCGCTTTGCTCATGCCGATCTGATCAACAAAGGAGCGGATGGCTTCCGGAGTATAACCGCGGCGGCGCATTGCGGAGAGGGTAGGCATGCGGGGATCGTCCCAACCTTTGACGTAACCACCCTCGACCAGCTGACGGAGATACCGCTTGCTCATGACAGTCTGCGTAAGGTTCAGACGGGCAAATTCAATCTGGCGGGGATGTCCGGGCAGCAGATTGGAAGCCTTTTCCACAACCCAGTCATACAGAGGACGATGAATTTCATATTCCAGAGAGCAAAGAGAATGCGTGACGCCTTCCAGGGCATCACCGATCGGATGGGCGAAATCATACATCGGATAGATGCACCACTTGTTCCCGGTGCGCCAATGCTCCTTGTAGAGGATGCGGTAAATTGCCGGATCGCGCATAACAATATTCGGGCTGCTCATGTCGATTTTGGCACGCAGCGTTTTGCTTCCCTCGGGGAACTCACCGTTCCTCATGCGGCGGAAGAGATCCAGGCTTTCTTCCGCAGGACGGTCGCGCCAGGGACTGTTGCGTCCGGGTTCGGTGAGGGTTCCACGGTATTCTCTCATCTCGTCCTTGCTGAGTTCATCCACATACGCAAGTCCGCGCATGATCCAGTCCTCAGCGATTTCATAGCATTTGTCATAATAGTCGGAAGCATAATAGAGACCACCGGTCCAGTCAAATCCAAGCCAGTGAATATCCCGCTTGATTGCTTCGACATATTCAGTATCCTCTTTGGCCGGATTTGTGTCATCAAAGCGCAGATTGCATTTTCCGCCATACTTTTCTGCGGTAAGAAAGTCCATGATCAGCGCTTTGCAGTGGCCAATATGCATATAGCCATTGGGCTCGGGAGGAAAACGGGTATGCACCTCCGAATAATGGCCTTCCTTGAGATCTTCTTCAATGGCATCCCAGATAAAATTGGACCGGGTGCTTTCCATAACAGAATCCTCCTAGAATCATAGTTCATAACCAGAAAACAAGCACAAAGTGCCTGTTCATTATAGTTGTTTTGAACGTCTTATTCAAGCTGAAATCAAGAGAAATGAGCATTTGCATGGAATTGAGGGCGGGCATTTATGCACGAACGGAAGAGTAAAAAAGAAAAGCGGCTTTTCCCAAACGGGAAAAGCACGCCTAAAGTCACATACAACGTGCAGTGTCGCCTTATGCGCGATGCATCGCTGCGAAGCACTCGCTGCAATACACAGGGCGATCTTCGCGAGGAATAAAAGGAACCTGAGTGGGCTTGCCGCAGTTAGCGCAAATAGCGTCGTGCATCTCACGGGGTGCACCAGCGGCGGGCCGGCTGGCTTTGCGTGCAGCGCGGCATGCTTTGCAGCGGGTGGGTTCATTCTGGAAACCCTTCTCTGCGTAGAATTCCTGTTCGCCAGCGGTGAACACGAACTCAGCGCCACAATCTTTGCAAACCAGCGTCTTGTCTTCGTACATGGTAAGGAAACCCCCAAAAAAATGATATAGGTTAATTTCTTCGGCTGACCTGGTCTTTGCCCCCACACACGCCGTCTGGAAGGTAGCTCAACGCAATTGCGCCCTCACGCGCTTCTCTCGGGATAGACCCGGACGGACTTACATCTAGACCGCACCATGCTCCCCGTCGCTTTGGACGGATTACGTGGACCGCTTTGCCTGCGACTGGCATCGGCTTGCAACCACAGACCCGAAGGAATGAACCGGGATTGATTATAATTCGATTGGTGGCAAATAGCAAGAAGTATTTTGATTCTTATAAGCATTTTTTGCGCCGAAAATGATTGAAAATGCACAAAAATACGCAAAAAATACAAAAAGGAACAAAAAATCCTTCTTTTGAACAAACAGTACGTCCTTCCGCCAGTGAAAGCGAATGGCATGGGCCAAGCTTTTGAACGTAACAACTTCATGACAGGACCAGCTTTTTTTGCGTTTTCCTGCTATAATAGATATGAGAAAG
This sequence comes from uncultured Eubacteriales bacterium, assembly GCA_900321295.1. Taxonomy (GTDB): domain Bacteria; phylum Bacillota; class Clostridia; order Christensenellales; family Aristaeellaceae; genus UBA2943. Next base: position 20,882 of record ONVN01000106.1, on the reverse strand, counting down.
GAGCGGTGTAGAATGGATTATATGAAACACTGGTGTGCAGTGCTGGCATTTTTGCTCCTGTGCTCCGGAACTGCGCTGGCTGAAGTGAATACAGCCATGCTGGAATCCACAGAAAATGCAGCGGTTTTTTCGGATGACAATGGGGTGAATACCGTCATCAGACCGGAAGGCCAGCCGTATTTTGGAGAAATCCAGCAGGAGAATACGATGCTATGCACATATGTTGATTATGTTGAAATGCCGGATATGGATGACACCGTGTTCATCAGGCTGAGCCTGGCACTGGAAACCTGGGAACCGATAGCTGCTGATCGTATCGGAATCAGGGTGGGTAAAGAAAACTATATATTTGACGTTTCTGCCCGGAACAGTGAGTATGATATGACCTATTATGAAGATTATGTTTTCTGCCTGACCGATAAATCGCTGCCCATGCTGAAGACGATGGCATCCGGAAAAACGGATGTATGGGATCTGACGTTTTATGGTGCAAAGCAGGTGTTCGGCAGTCTGCATCTGGACCATACTGCGATGAAGAAAATCTACAATCGGTATGTAGATGCAAAAGGGAACAAACAGGGTCTGGAGAGTTTCAGAGATATCTGGCCGTGTGTTGTGGAAAAGGTGAAATAAAGAAAGCTTCCCGCTGTCCTGTCGTGGACAGGAACGGGAAGTTTTTTGCATTGATTAAAGTGAGAATTCGACTTTGGCGACGCGGCCGATACAGTTCATCTCATGCAGATTGACGGTCACAGCATCGTACTCTTTATCATAACTCTGAAGAAGGTATGTCGTGGGGTTCAGAGTCTTGATTTTGCGAAGATATCGATGACTGTTGTGTTCCACCAGCATGATTGCTCCATCAATGGGGCTTTGTGCAGGAACAACCAGCGCAAGGTCGCCTGCGTGAATGCGGAAGCCCCGCATGCTGTCATCAGGGGCAAGAAAATAAAAGACCTTATCCGGTGCGCCGCCTTCGATGCGGCCCTGAATAATGGGCAGGAGCCGGTGATCGACAGGCTGAAGAACGGCATTCATCACGGGAACATTTTTCAAAACACTGGTGAGTGCATCGAGCCAGATGCTGCCGGTAACACTTTCATCTTTTTTCTCTTCCTTCGTGGTGGCGACCTTTTCAGCTTCCACACGGGGCTTTGGCGGAGCTTTCTGGACAACACTCTGAATACTTGGCTGAACCTGGGCCAAATCAACGGTTGCAGCAATATCATCCAGTGAGAAATCAGCTTCTGTCTGCTGTTTTAATCCAATGCTTTTGAGAATCCGGCGCGCCTGATCATCCGGAATAATGCGGGAGCCATTCTCAACTGCAATGATGTAGCTTTCACTGACACCACATTTTTTGGCAACCTGTTTGGGGGTCATTTTCTGACGTATCCGTTCTGTGCGGATAAGGTCTCCGAGACGTGACATGGAAAAACCTCCTGAAGTTATATTATTGGAACGGAAAGCGGCCGTCAGAAGGAGCATACGCGGCCAGGGACGGCGAAAGGGCATGCATGCGAAAAGGATGGGACTGGAAGAATGACTCCATGGATTGAGCTTCTTTCTGATTTCCGGAGTGAAGGAGCAGCGCATACCAGTCCTCCGGAGTCATCAGAGGAACCTGCTGTCCGAGTACAGAAATCGTTTCCATGGATTCAGGCAGCCGATAGACTGTGCCATGCAGAGAAAAACCACTGAGAAGCTGAATATCTGCACCATCAAAATGAAAATGCACTTCCGAGTTGTCTTCTGAAAGAACAACTTCGTTCCGCATGCCAAGCCGTGTGAGAATACGGTCGGCCGCTGAAAACTGTTCCGGGTCCACGACGACATCAAAACTGTGCCAGGAGATTTCCATGCCTCGCTGGCTGAGCATCCAGGAACCCGCCAAGCAGAAACGGATGTCTGATTTTGTGAGCTTTTCGCAAAGCCGTTTAAGGGCTTTTTCCTTGAGGGCCATTGAATATCACCTCATGCGTATTGTATCTGTTTTCATTTCTCCTGACAAGGGCAGGAGAGGAAAGCAGGAGCAGCCTGTCCTGGCTGGATGGACAGCTCATTCCTCCGTGATGGTGATGTAAACGGTGCCTGTTGCGGCGGAGGAATCCATCCTGCTCAGGGAAGCGCGAAGCTGATCAATCTGTTTCTGAATATCAGCAAGCTGTCTTTCCTGGTTTTCCTGTCCGGAAGAAGATGCTTCCTGCAGGCTGCTTTTCAGGTGCTCCTGCAATGCGAGCTGTGTGTCAAGCTGCTGACGGACGTCCTGATAGGCTGCCGTCACATCATCATCAGCTTCCTCACATTGTATAACACCATCCAGGCCTTGTAGCTCGGAAAGGAAACTGCTGAAATCTTCAACTGGCATGGTGACTTCCAGCAGGTTTTGCCGGGAAATTCCGGATTCTGTCTGACTGGAAACAACTGAAAGTGACCCCCCAATGGATGTACAAAGGGTCTCAAGCCGAGAAAGTGCTTCATCCATCGCTTTTGATTTCATGAGGACGGTTGCAGAGCGGATCATGATTTTTTGTTCAGAAGGAACGGAAGGTGCGGCTTCCAGAACAGCGTCGAATGCAGATTCGGCAGCGTATGCTTCGATTTCTTCTTCAAGGACTGCGCTTTCGGAAGAAAAAGAGTTAACGGTGCCAAGACCTGCACTCGAAAGTTCGCTTGATGACGCATGCTTGCTTTCCATCAGCAGCGGTGCCTGGTCGGTGGATTCATTATTCCGGGGATGAAAGGCATTGCGTGAGAGAATGGTTCCCCCCAGAACGATGGCAAAGACTGCACAGGCAGCGAGCACGCGCTGTACGGCAGGTGTCAGAAGGATTTTATGCGGAGTGCTGCTTTTCTGTGTCTGACTGACCAGTTTGCTTGCCCAGCCTGCATGGAAATCCTCAGGGAGCGGAGGAACATCGTCTGCAAGAGTCTGCAGATCATCCTGAAGGGAGAGCATGGCAGCATGAAGCTCTGCACAGCCAGGACACTCGGCTTCATGGGCAAGAAGCTTTTTTTCATCTTCTGTGCTGATGGTGCCATCCATAAGCTGGTCAAGGAGGTCCTGATAGGTTTCACAGGTCATGGGATGCGCCTCCTTTCATAGATTTTGACGAAGATGGAGCGTCAAAGTTCCCGTTCTGTGATGTGTCGTAGATCATTTTCTTCAGGGCAAGACGCCCACGGCTGATCCTGCTTTTGATGGTTCCGGGCGGCAGAGAAAGAATGGAAGAAATCTCCTCATAGGATCTTCCTTCAATGCATGAAAGAATCAGCGGAATTCGCTGATCTTCCGGTAGAGCGGCAAGTGCCTTTCTGACCTTCTCCTTGTGTTCCGCCTGTTCCAGATTTTCCTGGGGACCGGGCTCGGGAGAGGAAACTTCCACTCGGTTTTCCTGCATGGCTTCGATGGAATCCGTGGCACGTACTTTTTTCTTTCTCAATGCATCCAGGCAGCAGGTAACAGCAATCCGATAGAGCCAGGTTGAAAAACTGGCGTTTTCTTTAAAGGATGCGATCCGTGTCCAGGCTTTGAGGAGTGCCTCCTGTGCACAGTCCTGCGCATCTTCATGGTTGCCCATCATATGCCAGCAGACACGCCAGACCATTTGCTCGCATGGTGAGGCGAGGGATTCAAAAGCCTTCGGGTCACCAGCCTTCGCTTTTGAAACAAGAACCGGGTCATCCACACGAACCACCTCCCTGTAAGTTGTTGTCACGTCATCATAGCAGAGCCAGAACAGAAGTCAAGCAAAAAGTCCCGCCTGGAGGCGGGACTTGGAGAACAGGAATGATTACTGAGAAACGGAATCAACGATTGCAAGGGTGACTTTAAGATCAATATACTCACCATCGGGAATCGTGGCCTTGGAGTCTCCGGCTATATCTGTGAGACCGGGAACGCGGTAGACCTTGACGGCGAGCGTATCACCTTCGCCATGCTTTGCGATAATGGACTGCAGCTGAGAAATGGATGTGATAACGGTGTCATCCACATCAACGATAATATCTCCAGCCTGCATACCGGCTTTCTCAGCAGGACTGTTTGCATCCACTTTTTCAACATACACGCCATTCGGGATGTCTCCGTTCATGACGGCTGTGGAATAGGTATTGATACTCTTGATCGTGATACCCAGTCTCGGTTTTCCGGTCATGTCGTTTCCGGTGGAGGTGGAAGAAGAGGTGCTTGTCTCTTCACCAGAGAATTCGGGTGTGGCAATCACACCGGACAAAACATCATTGATCAGGGGCTTTGCAGCATTAATCGGGATGCACATGCCGATACCATCGATTGTAGCACCGGAATAAGCCGTGCCTGAGTACTTGATTGTGGGGATACCCATCAGCTCGCCGGTAACAGAGAACATACCGCCGCCGCTGTTGCCGTTATTAATGGCAGCATCCGTCTGAATCATGGTATTGGTTGTGGTTTCCTTACGGCCGTACTTGTCATAGTCTGTGGAAGAAATGTTGCGGTTCAGAGCAGAAATGATACCTGTTGTGACGGTGCCGGAGAAACGTTCACCGAGAGGATTGCCGATACAGATTGCCCAATCACCGACTTGAAGCGAATCACTGTCACCCAGTACGACGGGCTCGAGATCCAGCTTCGGAGCATAGATCACAGCGATATCAAGGTTTGCATCAAAGGCGACTACCTCTGCGTTGTAGGTTTCCGGTTCGGTCTGACCGTCAACGGCAACCGTAACTTTCAGAGAAGATGCATCTTCAACAACATGATAGTTTGTCAGGACATAATGCTCAGAGATGACAACACCGGAGCCTGTTCCGGCGAGAACTTCCTGTGTGGTCGGCTGTGTGTTTCCTCTGCCATTACCGTTGCCATAACCATAATTGTCACCATAACCACCAAAGGGGAAACCGCCGAATCCGAAGTAGTTGTTCCAGTCATCATAACCATTGGAGTACCGGACAAGCTGATAGTTACGCACACCGACAACGCTTGACTTGACATCGGCAATTGCCTGTGTGAAGGGGGAGGTGATAATCACGGTTTCTGCTTCTGTGGCAGAAGCACTCTGTGCCCAGAAACCTGCACCTGCGCCAAGCATGATGCATGCCAGTGCCAAAGATACGACTTTGATCCAATTCCAGTTCTTTTTCATATGAATACCTCCATTCGTGGGTTTTCAATTTGAATGATGGAAGCTTCTTTTCTTTAGCTTCTGGCGATAGTATAGAAGAGAAATGCAAACCATTCATGAATGATTTGTGAACAATTGAATTGAAATTGTGAAGATTTGACAGAAGCAATGACTCCATCCGATCACGCTGCGACTGGTTCTATGGACAAAGAAAAACAGCACAGGTATGTGCTGTTTTGTACTGAAGCCGGGCATGCTGCATACGGGAAACGGGAAAAGGTTACACGCCCCAATGGCGCGAACCGTCGCGCAGACCAGCCACCAGAAGAAGGAGACCGGCCAGACTGGCAAGCCCAATGGAGAATACGCCCTGCAGGCCGCAGATCGTCCAGGCGGCGAAGGCCAGAGCGAGGAAGGCACCGCAGAACAGGAGCAGAAACCGCAGGGAAGGAAAACGATGGTGCAGGCAGGCATAAGGCAGGTAGGAACAGTACAGGAATGAAAACATGAACATGTGAAAAACAACAGACTGCTGCCAGGCAGAGCTGTTTGTATAGAACACAAGCAGAAAGACCAGAAGATTATCGAGAAGGACAATCAGAAAAGTGAAGAAAATGGACAATCCGGACGGGGAATCCGGGACGGTGTGGAGTTTGTGCTGATGAAACAGCCACGGGAAAATCAGCGAAAGGCCGAGAAAAGGGAGTGCGAGAACCGCAGGAAGAGGAGAAAAAAACATCAGAAGGGTGATGGCAAGAATAAAGGCGGTGTGGAACCAGAACAGCCTGGTGACGGATGACCTGAAAAGCAGAACCTGTTCAACGGCATCCCGAAGAGAGGAAGCATTGTCCGATCTTCTCTCAAGGTAGAAAGCATGCTGATCCGCGGCACGGACAGGAACAGGGCTCGGTGGCAGGACGGTATCCACAGCTGCCTGCAGGGGATGGGCCAGAGAAACAGGGAGCCCCTTGGATTCGAGAAAACGGATATCTGAAAGAACAGACGTATCAAACCGCTGTATGCGTTTCAGGGAAAGTGCGCCGAGGAACGTGAGACCATCGACCTGGCTGCCCCGGGGAACACCGGTAAACAGGAGTACAGCATGGGACGGAGGGTCAAGAAACTGTCTCTTTTCTGCTTCCTCCATCTCTTTCGGTGTGCCTTCCGTCTGCATGAAACGGCAGTGCTGCATCAGACGAATCCTGTTGCTGTCTTCACTGTCGACACAGAAAAAGACACGTTCACCGCGGCCGTCCTGGACGACCTGACCTGCGACGGAAGAAAGGTGAAGAATACGCAGCAGAGAAAAACGGTGGTGAAACTGTTCTGGATCAAGATTCATTTGCGGAAACAGGGAGCGGATCTCTTCGGCTGCGCTTGTGTGGTCATAGGTAGCTGCAATGGCAGCACACAGAAGAACCCCGCCGGGAAGAGAACGGATTCTGGAAACGGGAAAGGTGCCCCCGGGAAGGATCAGATCACCTTCCGTCTCAAGGGGACCTTTGATCAGGTCTTCACTGATACAGATGGACGGGTCTTTTGAAGGTGGAAGGGAAACGGAGTCAAGCGTGCTGCGGATTTCCCAGCCATCCGGTGCAAAGCGCAGGGCAGAATAAACAGGATAGGAAATGGCAAGTCCAAAAAGGAACAGACCGATCCCCTGAAAAAGGCGGCTGCCGAAAAGAAGCAGAGCCAGCGACAGACACAGGATGCTGATCAATACAATCGGTTTTCTGTACTGATTCAAGAAGATCACCCCCTGCTTTCTTCAAGAAGAGCATGGTTGAGGAGAAATTCACCGCCCCAGTAGACATCAGTCCCCAGCGTTTCCGGTGCACTGCTGTCAAAGAAAAAGCGGACGCGGCGTGTGCCAAGTGCTTTGCACAAGGTAATGACGAGCGCATAAGCAAGCTTCTGCTGACCGGCATGATCCATTTTCCGGATGGCTTCTTCGCAGGCAGCGGAGAGGTTCAGCAGAAGAAGATCATCGGTAATACCGATTCCAAGGAGATCGGTTTCGTCCATTTCAAACGGAAAAACCCCGCTGAGCCCCTCGTGAATCTCATCTTCCGTAGGTCCCTTTGAGAGCAGGGACAGCAGGACAGAAGGGGAAGTTGCGCTTGAAAAGGGAACAGCACGCGTGACAAGTTCAAGCGACTCTCCACGTGACAGACAGATTTCCGTCAGATCCCGAAGGCCTGAAGTGTACTGGCGCCTGTGCTGCTGGCCTTCCTCAAAATACAGAGATCCAAAGGTGTCTCCGGTCAGACTGGTCATGAGGGTTGAACCGGAAAAAATCCGAACAGCACTCAGAGCCGGAATACAGGTTGTGAGTGTGTAAACCATGGACCCGATGACGGCAGACGGATCAAAACCAAGGAGGGCGACACGGGAAGTCAGATCCGAGACAAAACGCAGGGTCAGAAGTCTGCCTCCGCCCGGAAGCTCGGAGACATCCGGCGCCTGGCTGAGGAAGGAAATGAGATCGGGCATATGTGTGGCACCCTGTGAATACTGGCTTCCGGTCGAGAGGGCCTGCAGAAGTCCTTCTGCCAGAAGGGAAGGCGTCTGTCCCTGGAAAGTCAGGTTGCGAACCTCGGGAATAAACCCGGTTTCACCCTGCAGGGGAAAATACAGTGTGGCTGTGCAAGTAAGCGGAACAGAGGCCGGATCACGACCGAGGGGAGTACGCCGGGCATCAATCTGCTGAAGCAGTACGGGAAGATCAACACCGGAATGCTGTGTCAGGGAGCCCATGGGGAGATTATCCGTCAGGTCCATGCCGATGGCACGCTCGTTCACAAGAACGTTCACATAGCGGATTTTTTCGACGCCATACAGAGTGGAAGCAATTGCAAGACCTGCTGTGTACAGGTGTTCTGTGGAGGCGGAGAGTGCGGAGGTGTCAAGCTGAACGGTACACACACTCCCGGCGGTTTCTACAGGAAAACGTGCAGACAGAAAAAGCTGGCTGCTGCCTCCGAGCTGCAGGTGGACGTGATCTGTCGGCTGGTTGAGAAGAGCAGAAACAATAGCCTGGGCATTGGAAACGCCATATTCGCATTCGACAGGAGAAATGACGGCGGTCAGATTCTGTTCGTTCAGGGTTGGAAGGAACAGCGGAAGATCTGTTCTGTAATGCATGTCTTCTGTCCCAAGCGGGGCTTCATAGGGTATGATGGCAGGCGGAAGGGAATTCAAGGCATCGGCCTTGAGCAATTCCGGTTTGGAGCAGCCGCTCAGGATGGGGAGAAGCGAAAGCAGAAGAAGATAGGCCAGACACCGCTTCATATTATTCCACCTCCATCCATTCTCTTAACTGGGACAGGGATACCTTCCAGAGTCCGTCCTGACGGGTCATACGGAAGATGCGGGAAGGCAGTGCAACACGGCGAAGGCTTGGAAGGGTTGCAGAACCATTTACCTGAATGATTGCTTCCTGACCGTCAAGGGACATGGTTGGAACAGAAAGACTGTAGCTGGTCAGTGTCGGAAGATCTTTCATCTGCGCGACAAAATCGGAATAGGAAGGCTTTTCTACGGCTGTAAGTGCATCATTGTCCGGAATGCATCGATAGAGCTTTTCCCAGTCCTGGGACAGGGTCAGTGCAAAAAAATGATGCATGGCCTGTTCACAATTGAGCAGGACGTTATCGTCGCGCTGCATAGGGCCTACAAGGATATCATCCTCAGAGTCATCCAGAAAATAGTTCTGCCGCAGACGAAGCGAACCGGTCACACTTCCGGTCTGCTCAACAAGAATCTGTACCTGGTCAACATCACAGTTTTCTGTAATGGTGGCGACAATGGACTGCATGCACAGTCTGCGGCGAAGCGGCGCTTCGGTCAGCCAGTATTCATACTCCTGCCAGTCAATGGGTTCATCGGGATAACTGTTCATGATTTCTGAAGAGAAAGTAACAAACAGTGTTCTTCCCTGCCTGACGGCAGAAAGAATCCGTGAACCGACAGGAAACAGCCCTGTCAGTTCCGTGGAGCGTGCAGAAGGTCCGGAAAGCAGCTCTTCCAGGAGAGCCTGCTCATAGGATTGACTCCGGGTCCTTGAAATAAACCGCCACTCACAGGCTAGATACGGTTCATCCCAATAGCGGAAATAAAGAGCAGCCGGAACATCCTCGGTTACGATGGACGTATCAGAAGAAGCCGGAAGGGAAACGTTTTCAAGGGTGCGGATCGGCATGGATGCGATGGAGGTACATCCTGCAAGGAGCAGAAGGAGAACAAGAAGCATGCCGCAGAGTAAGAATTGTTTCATCTTGGTTCACCATCCTTTCCGCCCAGAGGAAGGGTAACCGTAAAGGTGGACCCTTTCATAGGTGCACTCTCAACGGAAATGTCACCATGATGAAGATTGACAAGCTGACGGACGATGGAGAGACCAAGGCCGGTTCCGCCTGTTTCACGGGAACGCGCTTTATCGACACGGTAAAAACGCTCAAAAATGTGCTTTTGATCATCCTCAGAGATCCCGACAGCGTGATCAGCAACAGAAAATGCAGCTTTTTTCCCTTTGGCCGAGAGACTGACCGTGATATAGCTGCTTTCGGGAGAATATTTCAGGGCGTTGTCAATCAGATTCGTCGCGATCTGCTTGAGTTTGTCCTGATCGCCCTGCAGAACAATATCCGGTGCAATTTCTGTAAGAATCTTCTGGGAGCGCTTTTCCGCTGCAGGGGACAGCATACGGACACTTTCTGTGATGAGCTCGGACAGATTGACCTCCGCAAGGTCCAGTTTCATCTGATGGTTATCCATGCGGGTGAGATCCAGAAGATCCGTGACAATATGCGTCAGACGGTCAATCTCGTGATTGATATCCTGAAGAAATTCAGAACGGAGTTCTGCCGGCATATCCGGTTGGTAGATGACGTTTTCCAGAAGCAGTTTAATGGAAGTCATGGGGGTTTTCAGCTCGTGGCTGGCATTGGAAATAAACTGATTGCGGCTGCAGTCGAGCGATTCCAACTGCTCTGCCATGGCATTGTAGTTTTCCGCCAGATTGCGGATTTCCCCGGAACCTGTGACTGGGGCACGGACTGACAAGTCACCCCGGCCCATTTTCTGAATGGTATTTGTGAGGGCGAGCACAGGCCTTGTAAGAAGATGCGAAAAAAAGGCAGCAGCCAGGATTGCAGCAACGGCGACCAGACTGAAAACAAGACGAAGCTCGCGGCGTACGAGTTCCAGGGAAGCCATCATTTCATCGACATCGGCAATGTACACAAGAATGCCCAGGTTCCCCTTGGTGCCGATAATGCTGGAGGCACAGCATGCAATATAGTTTCCGGTCAGAGCACTTCCTTCCTGAAGGGCGTGAAGACCGTAGGACTGTGGTTCTCCGGAAAGAATGGCCAGCGTTTCAGGAAGCTGGAGGCGGGTCCCCATCAATGCCGAAAGGGAGTCAAACTGGATTTTGGCATCATTATCCAACACAAGAAGTCTTCCGCCCAATTCATTGGAGGAAGACTTCAGGGTTTCGGTGAGTGCGTCTGACTGTGCAGACTGAAAAAGCGGCGCAACAGTCGTCGCCAGCCGCTCTACAGAGATGCTGTCCTGACGGATGCGCTGCTGATATAGATATTCACTGACATAATTGGTCAGACGAGTTGCTGAAAAGGCAAAGGAGACGCCGATAATCGCAAGAAAAACCAGCAAGATCTGCCAGCGGATCGAGATACGCGGCAGAGAATCAGCCTTGCTCCGTGAAATAGTAACCGACCCCCCATTTGGTGAGAATATAGAACGGATGGGCAGTATCTGTTTCAATCTTTTCACGCAGACGTTTCACAAGGACATCCACGCTCCGGTCATCACCGGCAAATTCATTGGTCCAGATCTGTGAAAGTATTTCAGAACGGCTGAAAACCTTGCCGCGGTTGGATGCAAAAAGAATCAGGAGATCAAGCTCCTTGGTGGAAAGCCTCAGTTCTTCTCCGTGAAGTGTAACGGACCGCCGGACTGGGGAGATGACCAGATCCTTGACGACAAAATCATTGCGGGTATTGACATAGATTGGGGTCATCGCGACACGGCGGAACAGAGCCTTGATACGGGCTTTCACCTCAAGAATATTGAAAGGCTTGGGAATATAGTCATCAGCTCCGTATTCAAGGCCGAGAATCTTATCGATATCTTCACCTTTGGCTGTCAGCATGATGATGGGCACATTGGAATGTTCACGAATACGTTGACATACGGTAAGTCCATCCAGCTTGGGAAGCATGATATCCAAGAGAATCATGTCACAGGGGGATGAGAAGAATTTATTGATTGCATCTTCGCCGTCGACCGCAATATCAATTTCATAATTATCCTGCTCAAGAGAATATTTCAGGCCCTTTACAATCAACGGTTCGTCATCGACGACCAGAATTCTTTTATTTGCCAATATGTCCACCTTCTGTCGTGTACACAAGAGTGCACGAATAGTACCCATACGGGTATGGCTTAATTGTAATGCAAGCAGATGGAAAAATCAAGAAGACTTTTAAAAAATGTCACAATCATGAGACGAAATTTCATAAATCTATCACAAAAAGGAACTGAAAAACAATAGAAAAATCCCCCGGACTGGGGGATGAGAAAGAGACAAACAGGCCAGGCGGTCAGATTCTCGAGAAATAAGCCAGCAGGTTGCCGCCGGCGATTCCGGTAATTGCGTCTTCAGGCATGCCGCGGCGTCTGAGGGCCTCAAGAAGATTCGGGACCTCATCGGCTCCTGTCAGATTCTTTGGAGCCGTTTCAATACCGTCAAAGTCGGAACCAAAGCCGACAATGTGCTCACCGCCCATCTGGCAGACGTAGTCGATATGTTCGGCCACACGATCGACATCGCATGTGCCATTCTCCGAGAGGAACGCAGGGTAGAAATTGATGCCGATATATCCGCCGTCACGGATCATGGCACGGATCTGCTCATCGGTCAGGTTGCGGAAATGATGGCATAGGGACATGCAGCAGGAATGGGAGGCAAGCGGAGGAACATTGGTATGATGGAAAATATCCCAGAAGCCGGCTTCATTGAGGTGAGAAGTGTCAACCGCCATATGGCATGACTGCATTTTCCGGACAACGTTCAGTCCATATGCCTTCAGCCCTTTTTTTTCTCCGGATTTTGCGGGGTACCCGATGGCGTTTTCATTGTTCCATACAAGAGCCGTCATACGGACGCCAAGATTCCGGAATTCATCAACAGCTTCAAGACCTTTTTCAAAAACTTCGCCGCCTTCAACAGAGAGCATATATGCATTTTCTCCGTCTTTGGCACATGCGGGGTCGTCAACCTGATGAATGCCCGCATCCTCAAATACTTTGCGTGCGGCGAGCTCTTTTCGGACAATATCCTCATAGTCGCCACGGTTTCCATCCTTCCCGGTCCACAGCGCAAAGGTCTGCAGGGAGACACCGCCCTTGCGGAGTTTTTCGGGAGTGATCATCAGCTCTTGTTGGGGCGTGTTACTGACACCGATGGCGTAAAGCGTGTCAGAGTGCGTATCGGCAATGAACATGTGACACCTCACAGTTCTTCGCCGCGTTCGATCGCAGCGATCTGGTCAATTCGTCTCTGATGTCTGCCGCCCTCGAAGGGTTCAGTAAGCCATGCGCGGGCAATCATCTTGGCAACATCGACGCCAACGACGCGCGCACCAAAGGTCAGAATATTGGAATTGTTGTGGCGCTTGCTGAGGGTTGCCGTATAGACATCCGAGCAGGTGCATACACGGATGCCTTTGACTTTTCCTGCAGCGATGCCGATGCCGACACCCGTTCCGCAGATCAGGATACCGCGGTCACATTCACCACTGGCGACGGCGCGTGCAGCGCGGCTGCCAAAGACGGCATAATCGCAGCTTTCATGGCTGTTGGTTCCAAAATCCTTGTAATCCAGCCCCATTTCGTCGAGGAGATGCATGATTTCCATTTTCAGTTCCACGCCGGTATGATCACAGGCAAGTGCAATCATCAGAAGTCCCTCCGTTCATAATGGTTGTGTGTTCGGCTTCATGAAAAGCGAAGGCAGCGAATGGTGTTAATCCAGTGCAGATTCTAATAGATGACACCCGATTATGTCAATCGGAAGAAAAGCTTTCAGGACCTGTTTTGTCAGGGAGAAGGCTGGGACGGTGTCTGCTGTGCTCTTTTTTCGTCCATCTTCTGCGACAAAAGGCGCATCAGCTTGAGGGCTTCCGGAAGGAGCTCTCTGTCCTTAATGCCCGGATAGCGGATGGTTATTGCGGGGACAGGGCGTTCCACGAGCTGCATACGTGTATCCGTCTCCCGCATGGCATTGAGAAGCATGAGCGGATCTTTGACATAATGGCTGTCCAGACGCATCACCAGGCTCTCGCTGCGGTGCGAAACCTGAGAAATGCCTTCACGGTTGCAGAGATACCGGAGCTGGGAAACGTCCAGAAGTGTGTTGACGACCTCGGGCATATCGCCGAAACGGTCGATCAGTTCATCAATGATGTCCTCACGGTCAGCATCGGAAGAAAGCGCGGCTATACGGCGGTACATTTCCATGCGCTGCTGTTCGTCTGCAATGTAGGTGCTCGGGAGATAAGCATTGACACGCAGATCAACACGTGTTTCCAGTTCACTTGTGATGGTTTCTCCCTGAACCTCACGCATGGCTTCCTCTATCAGACGGCAATACATTTCGTAGCCGATCGTTTCCAGATGACCATGCTGTTCAGGGCCCAGAATATTCCCTGCGCCGCGGATTTCCAGATCACGCATGGCAATACGGAAACCGGAGCCGAACTCTGTGAACTCACGGATGGCACTCAGACGCTGCTGTGCAGCCTCGGAGAGCAGCTTGTTGGGACGGAACGTGAAATAGGCGTATGCCTGACGACTGGAACGTCCGACACGGCCGCGAAGCTGATAGAGTTGGCTGAGACCGAAGCGTTCGGCATCAAAGACAATCAGCGTGTTGGCCGTGGGAACATCCAGACCGGACTCGATAATGGTCGTGCAGAGCAGGACGTCATAACTGCCGGCGTAGAAGTCCATCATGACATCTTCAAGACTGGAGGCTTTCATCTGGCCATGGGCCAGTCCGATACGGGCTTCAGGCACCAGGCTATGAAGGCGTTCGTAAAAGGCTTCGATCGACTGAACACGGTTATAGAGGAAATAAACCTGGCCGCCCCGCCCGATTTCACGAAGGATGACATCACGGATCAGGATATCCGAATATTCGACGACATGCGTCTGAACCGGCAGACGGTCGGCAGGGGGGGATTCCAAAATAGACATGTCCCGAATACCGACCATGGACATATGCAGCGTACGTGGAATCGGAGTTGCCGAAAGCGTCAGGACATCCACCTGATTCTTCATATTCTTGATGGCTTCCTTGTGCGTGACGCCAAAGCGCTGTTCCTCGTCTACGATGAGCAGACCGAGGTTCTTGAACTTTACATCCTTGCCAAGCAGGCGATGGGTTCCGACGATGATATCAATCTGTCCGGCGGCAAGCTCGGAAAGAATACGCTTGACATCTTTCTGGGTTCGGAACCTGGACAGGAATTCAACCTTGACCGGAAAACCGGAAAAACGTTTCAGAATGGTGTTATAGTGCTGCTGGACGAGAATGGTCGTCGGGGCAAGCATACACACCTGGCGGTTATCCATGATACATTTGAAGGCGGCCCGGAGACTGACCTCTGTTTTTCCGTATCCGACGTCACCGCACAGAAGGCGGTCCATGTTGTGACTGGATTCCATGTCGGCATTGATTTCCTGGACGGACTGAACTTGGTCGGGAGTCAGCTCATAGGGAAACTGATCATTGAACTGATTCTGCCAGACCGTATCCGGCGGGAAGGCGTGACCAGTATTCTGGCTGCGGCGGGCATAAAGCTCAGCAAGGGAGAATGCCATTTTACGCAGACCCTCTTTGACTTTTGCCTTTTGCTTGGACCAGTCTTTTCCGCCAATGGAGTTCAGTTTCGGAGGCGTATTTGGATTCCCGATATACCGCTGGACCCGTGAAAACTGTTCTACGGGAACATAAAGCTTATCATGCCCCTGGTACTGAATCAGAAGATAATCATGGCAGGCACCGTCGGATGTCATCTGGATGGTGCCCTGAAAAATACCGACACCGTGATCGACATGGACAACGAAATCGCCGGGGTTGAGTTCTGTAAAGGAAGCGATCTTTTCTCCCGACTTATGGCGGGAGCGTGCCTTGTGGTAGGAAGCACCGTAAATATCACTGTCGGAAACGAGTACAAGACGGGCTTCCTTGCAGATAAAACCGCGGCTGAGCGTGAGCGGAAGGATGGTGACCCCGCCTTCCTCAAAGGTGTCCCCGGTTTCGGTGACCCGTGAGGAAATACCTAGCTCGGCAAGGGTATTCTGCAGGCGTGTGCCTCGCGCATTGCTGCCGGAGAGCAGGAAAACCGTCTGATGATCCTCAAGCCACTGATGGACATCGGAAGCGAGGGTGCGGATCTGTGACTGATATCCAGTGAGCTGGATCATGTCCATGCGGATGACATTTTCCACTTCAATGCCGGCAAGCCCCCGTGTCAGGTCAGAGACGGTGATGCGAATATATTCCCGGAGGGAATCGGAAATGTCCTCCCAGGTGCGGAAAAGGTGATCCTGTTCCTGAACGGCCTCTCCTCGTTCAATGGCCGTCGTCAGATCCTCGGCAAAACCGGTGGAACGTTCCTTACACCGTTCGCGAAGACTGTCAGGCTCACAGAGAATCACATAATCGGGCTGGAACCAGTCGGTCAGCGTGAAGGTTCTGGGAAGAAGCACATGGGACCACGCACGGATTCTGCGGAACGGCAGTCCCTGTTCCACGAGATCGGCATCGGCAAGCAATGCATTTCTGCGCCGTTCGATTTCTGTTTCCTGGGCGGCAGACCATTTCTGCTCACGGATTTTCGGGGCAACTTCATCATCAAAGAAACTGGGAAGTTCATCATCTGAATCAGGGAGCGGCGGGAGATTGTCAAAGAATGAAGATGCGGCCACGTTCGAGAAATCGGTGGAAGTCTCTGTCGAAAGATTACCGAGCGCTTTTCGCATGCGTTTCGCCGCTTCTGGTGCGTCGTCCGGTGAAAGAATGATTTCGCTTGCAGGAGGGATGATGCATTCGTGCAAGCGCTCAAGGCTTCTCTGGGAGATGGCATCAAAGGAACGGATTGAATCGATCGTATCATCAAAGTATTCGATACGATAACCGATTGCACTTGCAGGCGGATAAACATCCAGAACGGAACCGCGGAGACAGCATTGCCCTTTGCCTTCGACGATCCTGGTGGATTCATATCCCATTCGGATCAGGTGGTGCATCAGCTGGTGCGGTGCATATCGGGCATCGGGAGTGAGGAAGACGGTGCCTTCCCGGAACTGATGCGGGTCGCCCATACGCTGCATCAGCGCATCCATGGAAACCGTGAGGACCTGAACATCGTCTCCTGTCAGATGGGCAAGCGTTTCAAGACGCCGCCATTCCGTTTCCTGACTGGAAACACCGCGGGTCAGATCGATTTCCCCACCAGGAAGCCAGGCGGTACTTCCTGAAATGAGCTGTGAAACATCATCAGCAGATTTCCCGGCTTTCAGATCATTGGTCTGCACCAGAAGAATTTTTTTCTGGGTGTGTTCTGCAAGACAGGACGCAACAAAAGCGGCCTGTCCGTCGGGAAGGCCGGTTAATGCAATCGTTCGGTTTTTCTGGAGGGCTTTTTCAAGGGTTTCAAGAGATGGAGGAGAAAAAGCCCGGAAAAGAGGATGATTCATGCAAAATCCTTTCAGTAAGATCGGTCATTATTTCCGGTTGCACAGCTGCATTGCATGATCAATGCCTGAGACAACCCAGTCCTGTGCACAGTCAGCAGCTTTTCCAAATGCTGAAGCGACAGCCTCCAGTTCTTCACGGGTCCGGTAGGAGGAGAGCACCCAATCGGCAAGGTCCCAGCCCTCGGGCTGTGCGCCGACACCGATACGGATGCGCGGAAAATCCTGGGAGGAAAGTGCAGAAAGAATGGAACGCATGCCATTGTGTGTGCCTGCGCTTCCGGATTTGCGCATTCTGGTGGTACCAAGCGGCAGGTCAATATCATCGTAGATGACCAGCAGATGATCGATGGGTACTTTATACCAGGAAAGCAGCGGGGAAACACAGTCACCGGACAGATTCATCATGGTCTGGGGCTGACAGAGGACAATCCGCTTTCCGGATAGGGTAGTTTCACCCAGGAGACCTTTCAGTCTGTTTTTGACAAGGGGGCAGTGAAGCCGGTCTGAAAGAAGCTGAAGGACCTCAAAGCCGCAGTTATGACGTGTATGTGCATATTTGGCCCCGGGATTCCCGAGGCCGACAATAATGTAAGTTTCTTTATCCATTGCACGATGTGCGCCGAAGAGACGCGAAAACAGATTCAGCATAGAGGGTTATTTCTTAAGCCATGGGGCAGGCGTGACGGAGGCAGCTTCCGTATCATCATCCAGATGGGTGATATCCAGAACCATCAGCGACTTTTCACCGGAGATCCGCTTGTGAACAGGGGCAGCAGTTTCCATAACGAAAGCTTTTCCAACAACACCCACATTGAATTCACGCATCAGGTCTTCCATGCCTTTGGCGGTACCACCGCCCTTCAGAAAATCGTCAATGATCAGACAGTTCTGACCTTCCTGAACAGCCCGGCGGGAGAGAGACATGGTCTGAATGGAACCTGAAGAACCGGAAACATAGTTGATGTTCACTGCGGAACCTTCATACACTTTGGAAGAATGACGGGCAATCACAAGCGGCACACCAAGAGCACCCGCCGTGGTCAGGGCGACAGGGATGCCTTTGGTTTCCATGGTAAGAACGAAATCCGGATGGAGTTCGTTGTATTCCGTTGCAAGTATTTCGCCCATCCTGCGTGTGATGACCGGATGGGAGAGGATATCGCTCAGATAAAGAAACCCGCCGGGAAGGATACGATCGGTTCCACTGAGCTGAGAACAAAGAGAGGCAATATAATCATACGCATCCGAAGGACGCGTATTTGCACGATACAGAACACCGCCTGCTGCACCGGTGATGGTGCGGATTTCGCCAAGGCCGAACGTTTGGACAACATCGCGAAGAAGATCAATATCCTCGCTCATGGTGGATTTGGCCGTGGAGAACAGCTCACAGAAATGGGACAGTGTGAACAGCTGGTTAGGGGAGTCTGAAAGAATTTTCATCATTGCGCTCATGCGCTCGTTACGGCGGATTTTATCCAAGATGATCGCTCCATTTCTGCCGGCATCTTCAAGGCCGACTTTCGCATTATATCATAAAATTGCGAATGATGGAATCGGATAGAAGAAAAATGTTCGGGAAATTGTGGAAAAATGCAATCAGTCCGAAGGAACAGGGGAGGTATCCAGCGCATGATGAAGCAGGGACACAACCGCTTCGCGAAGCGCAGAGCAGGTATCTGCCCATCTTCTGGCCCAATGACGGCAGAGGGCTTCATCGGCGAGGGAGATGATAATGGAAAAATCAGGATCATCCGGAGGGTCTGCCATGTAAAGTGTCCATTCTCCGCGTACGGATTTGGTCAGTGACACCGTTTCCGGAAAAGAGGCTTTTTCATCATTTCCAAGGAAACCTTCTGTCAGTGTATCTGAAATCAGTCCGTATATTTCCGCAGCAGTATTCTGCCAGCGGGTCTCAAGGCAGGAGAGATGATGATTTACCTTGATATGCATGTCCAGAACCAGAAGATCCTTTTCAAGCAGCTGCAGCCGGATACAGGTGGTGCCATCCGGCAGCACCGATTCCGAAACAGGCATCAGCTGCTGGGAACGGAACATGTCCCGGTAGGAAGCAAAGTTTTTTTCGAGCAGTTTCTGACGGCTCTGCGGGATGATTTTTGAAAAGTTTTCAATCATGTACCTGCCGGAAGAAGTGATGCGATACAGCATGGCAAATGGATGACGGAATTGCTCGATCAAACCCTGTTGTTCCAGCTCAGACAGATTCAGGTGCAGTGAAAAGTAATTCATCAGCGACAGATCGGTTACGAAAATCAGCAGCTGCGTGTCGGAAAGCGGGCCAATGGAAGAAAGCGTCTTAAGAAGGATCATGCGGTTTTCTGGATCGGGAATGACGTGGCGCTCCATTGGATCATCCTTTCTGAAAGAATCAATACATATCCAAAAACCTCCCGTCTGCATCGCAGGGGGAGGTCGTTGAGCTCATTTGGATCATACGATGAAAGGACGAATATCTTCCAGCAATGCTTCCAGTTTTTTCTGGTCAACGTGCTCGTCGTCATCCACTTCCAGCGTAATCGGCCGTGAAAGGTCCAGACTGAAAATTCCAAGAATGGACTTTGCATCGACCACATGACGGCCTGCACGCAGGTCCATATCAAAGTCATATTTGTTGACTGTATTGACAAATGTTTTCACATTTTCAGCGAGACTGAGTTTGATTTCAACTTTTTTCATGGATATATTTCCTCCTTGCCCGAAAATCGTCTGAGGGACGGGTAAGCATCTGTATGTCGATGCGTATTCATTATATTGGAATCACTGAAAAAATCAAGAGACCTCGAGAACAAAGAAAGCAGAGAAACCAAAGGAAAATATAGGCAGGAAACGAAGAAAGATCTTCGAAGGAAGGACTTGAATGGCTGCCGGGTCGAGAGTACAATAGCAGAAAAGAACAGAAGAAAGGGGCCAGCATTTATGGTGGATCTGAACCGGATCGCTACAGAACAGCGCAATCCGGACACTTTGGATATTGACCGGGTATCGACCCTTGAAATGGTCACGGAAATAAACCGCGAGGATGCGAAAATTGCGAAGGCCGTGGAACAGATTCTTCCAAGTATTGCGGAAGCCATTGATCAGACTGCCCTTCGTCTCCGAAATGGAGGACGGCTGATCTATGTGGGGGCGGGAACATCCGGGCGTCTTGGCATTCTGGATGCATCGGAATGTCCTCCGACGTATTCAGCTCCGCCGGAAATGGTACAGGGACTGATTGCCGGAGGCTATCCCGCGATTTTCAAGGCAGTGGAAGGTGCAGAAGACAGCCGTGAACTGGGGAAAACAGACCTCGAGGGTTTACATCTGAGCGAAAAGGATGTCGTTTGCGGACTTGCTGCCAGCGGAAGAACCCCCTATGTTTTGGGGGCAATTGCTTACGCAAGGGAAATCGGCGCCTTGACCCTTGGCGTGACCTGTTCACCGGGGTCGGAAGTGGATACCCTCGCAGACATAGGCATGTCACCACTGCCAGGGCCGGAAGCCATTACAGGAAGTACCCGGATGAAGAGTGGAACAGCCCAGAAAATGATCCTGAATATGCTGTCCACGGGTGTTATGGTGCGTCTGGGGAAAGTGTACAGCAACCTGATGGTGGACGTTCAGCCGTCCAATGAAAAACTGGTTCACCGATGTGTACGCATTGTCTCCCAGGCGGCAGAAGTGACGCCTGAAAAGGCAGAAGAGGCGTTGAAAGCGTGTGACTACCACTGCAAGACAGCGATCGTCATGATCGCCAGGTCCTGCGGGAGACAGGAGGCCGAAGAACTCCTGACAGAGAACGGGGGCCTGGTGGCAGAGGCCATTGGAAAGAAGCTGTAAATCTGTTTCGGAAGTACCGGGGAAGAACAGCCGGCCCCTGTCATGAGAAAAAAAGAAAGACAGCCGTGCAGAAGATTGTATTTGATCTTTCTGCACGGCTTTTTGATTCTATTCGGAAGAAAAATATGACAGGTCCGGATCCGT
>ONVN01000485.1 GCA_900321295.1 uncultured Eubacteriales bacterium | reverse complement strand
TCAGTTTCTTCATAGGGATGTGCCTTCCTTTCTATCTTAAGCCTGCTGTGCAGGACGTTTCTTTTTTCTGCCCGGCTCTCATCGGCCGGACACTTCTTGATACGTACAGACCGGAAGGATGGCAGTCCACAGAGAAAATTTTTTTCTGCCTGCCTGGAATCTGCCAATGTAGATGCAACACAGATGTTCATCGGGGGCAAACGGATACGTGCCCTTTCCTTTGGCTGAAGAAAAACAGCCGGAGCAGCTGAAGGCTCTGCCTCCTCTGCTCCGGCAAAATGAATCTTCTTTTTTCACTTCATGCGCTGCCCCCTGCGGCCAGGCATGCAGGTTCTCAGTCCTGTCCTGACGTATTCACAAACATGACTTCCGAGATACAGACATCATTCTTGTATTTTGAGCCTTTATAAACGGAATCAATGCGGATGCGCACGCTTGTCACCTCTGTCTGTCCCTGCATGTCAATGACCGTCCATCCATGATCCCGTCCGTCATCGTTCAGGGTTACGCTTTTCAGCTGCTTGTAACTGTCACTGCCCGCACGCTGGACAAAGATGGTCATTTTCTTCACACGGCAGTTGCGCGTGTACTGGTCATTGCCGTCGGTGGTTTTCCAGAAGCCGTTTTTCATCCACAGCTCATCCACCGCAACCGGGGAATCAAAATAGAAGTGCAGGCGCATCTCCCCGACCGGTGTTGTTTTTGTGGAAAACTGGAAAGCCGTGGTTTCATCGCCGTCAATCATTTTCTGGGGCGTATAGGCGTACGGATTTTTCCCAACAATATAGCTGGTGGCATTCACCCGGCTGACCGGCACTTCCCAGTATCCCGGATCTCCGTCATCCGGCGGCAGTTCCGGTTCTTCCGTCGGCGCAGCGGGACTCGGCTCCGGCTGCAGTGTGATCAGGAGCGGTGCCCGGACTTCTGTCGGAGCCGCAGTTTCAGGAATACTTCCTCCCGTCCCCGTCTGTTTCGGATTCTGCCGGGTATATTCCACTACACCATAGGGAAACTGTTCAAGCCAGTCATAGATCCGGTTGTCCATGCTTCCGATTTCTTCCATGAGGATCGCGTGCTGCTTCCGGTTCAGGGTCATCATGCAGTTGAAATCATCACAGTAGAAGTCCATGACCTTTCCGTCACTTGTCTCCAGTTCACCGGTATAGGAACATCCGTTGTCAAAGAAAATCCGCATGGTCGGGCCGTATTCAGACGGTTCAATTCGGAACACGGAAACCGTCCTGCCGTTCCTCTGAGCCGTCCATTCTCCGATCCAGTCGCTTTCTTCCGGTTCTTTTTCCTCCGGTTTTTCATACCACATTTCCTCATAGGCCGCCGGAGAATAGACAAACCTGCGGGAGAAATAATACTGGTGTTCCGTGGCTTCCTCATCCTCATAGGACGACCCGCCGTTGATGACAAGGCTCAGGGTACCATCCGCCTGCCGGCTCAGAATGCCCTTCAGGATCCCTTGATTGGCGTCGAACAGCAGACTGCCGTCTGCCTGAGGCGTCAGGACCGCCTCCATGTTCATGGTCCGCAGGAAGGAGACCTGGGCATGCATTGTCCCGGCCCCTGTGTCTGTAATCACCAGTTCCGACAGCAGGTCATCCTTCGTTGCCCAGAATCCTGCCCATTGGGCAGCCTGCACAGAGGCTGGCGCTGCAGGAGCATCCGACGGCGCCGGGGTCCGGAAAAAGAAGGTAATGGGAATCGGCGTGGCTGACGGCGCAGAGAGCTCCACGGGCGTATACTCGTCCTCCGAAAAGAATCCCCATCCGTCCTCCTCCCGGGTCAGTGTGGAATAGGCCGAGTAATCCTCCCACTCCCAGAACGTTCCGCCGATTTCTCCGCGCACGGTTTCCGGAATCTCTTCATCCGGTGTTCCCGGCAGGGTAAGCAGCAGCCGGCTGCCCTCCTGAAACAGGGAATCCACATAATGGGTGTGTCCGCCCCAGTCGTTTTCAACGACCGTTCCGGGAACCTCCTGGGTGGAAACATCCTTCACGGTCATGGTGTACGTCGTTTCCCCGGTACGGTATACGCCGGTCAGCGTCCCGGAAAAGGAAACCTCATACTCCACATCCGCGTCTGCATCCGCATCCCTATAGTTTCCGGTAAAACCGCCCGTGCTGTCAATCATCAGCTCTGATTCCCAGGCACCCACGCCTGAAGACGCCAGAAAGTACATCTCACTGAGCCCTGTGAACAGGGCCGTCTGCTCCTCTGCTGACAGTTCCGTTCCGCCTGCAGCGGTCCGCTCCGCATCTGCAGAAGGAAGCTGCAGGGTACAGACAAACATAAAGGCAGTCAGCAGAAGAAAGACTTTTTTCATCCGGGATTGCATGGAATTCATCTGCATGTTTTCTCCCCCTTTTTCAGGTTCTGTGATCCGGTCTGCCGCAACTTCCTTTTCGCAGTTCCGGATACTGAAACGCACGCTGGGCCCGTACTCAGCCCCGCGGATCCTCCCGGAAACAGGGAACCTCCCTGCATTCCGCCTGGTAGGCATATCGTGCTGCAGCACCTCCGATGCCGGTATACCAGTTGCCCGTGCATTCGTTGATCACATGGAGTGCTTGTTCCGTCTCCTCCATTTCAAAGAGAAGGATACGCTTGCGGTGATGGTCATTCGGGCAGTGGCAGGACATCATCAGCTGACCGGAAAACGTGCGGAACAGCATGGCATGTCCCCCGTCGAGGGCATAGAGCGGTTCCGCCTGCTGCTTCCAGGGACCTCTGAGTTCCCCGGATTCGCTGACCGCATAGGTCACGGCATAGCTTCCGCTCTTTGTGAATCCGGACCAGAGCATGAGCAGTCTTCCGCCCGGCAGACGGTGCAGGAACGGACCGTCCGTCACACCGCTGTCTCCGGCCCATGGCCCGTCCGATGCCCGGAACAGAATGACCGGTTCCCCGACCGCTGTGCCCAGGTCCATGGAGAGCGGCACCGCACAGATCTGCCCATCCCCTACCTGCAGCCATTCATGGCAGAAGACCATCCACGGATTGCCTCTCCGGTCTGCATAGAGTGTGCCGTCCAGACAGTGCCAGCCCTCCGGCGTAACCGGTTCCTCCCGGACCGGGTGGAAGGGGCCCTTCGGACTGTCCGACACAAGACACTGGCACCGCCTGTAGCTTCCGTCTGCCCGGAAGGAACTGATCAGGTAATATTTTCCATGCCAGACATGACATTCCGGAGCCCAGTAGTCCCGGTCTGCCCAGAAATCGCCCTTCTCAAAGCACACCTGAGGCCGGGACCAGTGCACCAGGTCCGGACTCTCCAGGACATAAAAGTAGCCCGGTCCTGCAGGAACCTCCGGGAACCGCCGGCTGTCCACAAACTGCACATAGGTGTAATAGATGCGGCTCGCTTCATCCGCGAGAATAAACGGATCACTGATATGCACATCCCGCACATGATAGGGATACTTTTTCAGGTCCGCCAGGTCATCTGTACATCGGAACATCTGTGTTTCCCCCCTGTCCGTCTGATCGTGAATCCGGAATTCTTTTTTTCTGCTCTTTTCTTTCTCTATTATACCTGCTGTTTCTTCCGGATGATAGTCATGGAGCCTGTTTTTTTGTGCAGAACCTGTTTTTTCTTCGGAACGGACGGTTCCGGAAAAACCGAAAGGAGCTGCCCGGGGTTCCGGAACAGCTCCTGTTATATCAATCCTGTTTTTTCAGGTTCTTCTCAATGGTTTTTTGCTTTCTTACTGGCGGACCATGTAATC
>ONVN01000070.1 GCA_900321295.1 uncultured Eubacteriales bacterium | reverse complement strand
GAGAGGCGATCAGGCCGAGCTGTTCGTCCTTGACCCACTGCTCGAAAGCCACCACGTATCTGGCCATGTCCCATACCTTTTCGATCGTTCCTCCGCCTTCAATCTCAAAGGTGTCCAGGATATCCTGTGCCTTTGCGCGGATGGCTTCCTCGTCGGTAATGTGATCCGCAATGGCCCACATCTTTTCCCAGTCGAACTGTTTGGTATACAGGAACATCCGGTGATAGAGATTGGTCTCGTCAATATAGAGATCCATCATGCCAGGATACGGGCGTCCGATCTGGGCGATATTCGTATCGCGGAAGCGGCGGCGCACCTGCGCTGCGCGGCACCAGTCTTCAATCTCCGCCTGAACTTCAGGGTCTCCCCCCTCGACGACACCGGTAATCACTGCATGGCGTTTTCCGGCACGTTCAAGGTCGGCAACCATTTCGCCCACGGCACCGCAGGCATACAGTTCACCCAGCCAGGTCGGCGTATCCGTATTGGCATAGTCAGGAGCACGTTTTTTCTGCACATTGACCAGCACAACGGGAACATCGAGGTCACGGACTGCAGGCAGCATATTATAGGAGGTGGCATACGTCAGGAGCTGCAGAATCACCAGATCAACGTCCGCAGCGCGGAACTTGTCGCCGGCTGCCATGGCCTGTTCCTTCGTGGTCACAATTCCGCCGTCAATCAGTTCGACCGAATCGGGAATCCTGGTTTTAAAGTCGGCATACTGACCCTCAAACTCCGGTACGAGAGACGGGAACTGAGGAAGATAAGCACCCAGTGCGATGGCAAAGACACCTGCACGGGCTTTTGTGTTGACTAACATGGCATAACCTCCTATTTATTCTTCAGCATTCATCTGAATTTTCAGATTGCCCAGTGCTGTCGCTTCAATGGGAAGCGCAATCACCTGCTTGCCGGTGGCCTGTTCCGTGAGCCGGTTGAGGAACGCATTTTTTGCCCCGCCGCCCACAATGTACAGTTTGTCGTAGCTCTTCCCGGTATTGTGTTCCAGTTCTTCAATGGATTTTCCATAGCAAGCCGCCAGAGAGCAGTAAGCGCAACGGAAGTAGTCACCCACCTCCATGTTTTCCGCCTGAAGCGCCTCGTCGAAGGCTTCCTTCATGCTCTTCGGGGCCATAAAGGCCTGACTGTTGGCATCAACAATCCGGTCAAATGTGCTCTTCTGGGCTGCTTCCACAATCTCGCCGAACGGTTTGCCCGGACACAGCTCATCCCGCAGACGGTTGACGAGCCACATGCCCATGATATTCTTCAGATAACGGGTATACCCTACCCCGCCTTCATTGCTCCAGTTGGTCCGTTCACTGTTTTCATCCGTGAGCGGGCTGGGTATTTTGACACCAAGAAGCGACCATGTTCCCGAAGAAATATACAGTGCATCCTCTTGCATGGGGATACCTTCCACAGCACTTCCCGTGTCATGGGTGGCACAGAGCACAACCTTGATGCCCTCATACGATCCGATTACCTTGCCAGGCTGACTGAGTGCCGGGAAAAGATGCCTCGGAAGCCCGAGTGCATCGACCAATTCCGCATCATACTCACCGGTCACGGCGCTGACAAGCCCGCCGGTTGTGGCATTGGTGTATTCATGGGCTTTCACACCGCACAGCTTGTACATCAGGTAGCAGGGCATCATCAGAAAATCCGTGACACCCTCCAGTCGGCCGGCTTCTTTGTCGGCATAGAGTTGATAAATCGTGTTGAATGTCTGGAACTGTATACCGGTATGCCGGTACAGCTCCGAAAAACGGACTTTTTCATGAACCTTCGGGATCACAGCCTCCGTACGGCTGTCGCGGTATGCATAGCAGGGAAGAACTTCCTTGTCCCCCTGCATCAGCACGTAATCAACACCCCAGGTGTCAATGGAAAGACTTTCAATTGAACCAAAGGCTTTCCGTGCCTCTTCAATGCCCTCGCGAACATGTCCGACAAGGGCATCCAGATCCCATGTCAGATGACCGTCCTTTTCCGCAACACCGTTCGGAAAACGATATACCTCCTGTGTTTTCATCTGACCGTCTTCCATCCAGCCTACAATATGGCGGCCGGAAGACGCCCCGATATCTACAGCAAGACAATAGCGCATCGATGTTCAACCTTTCCTTTACAGAGCAGGGAGAACCCACATACTCCATTCAATAACCGTGAAAAGTATAATGCATCAAATCTGGAGTGTCAAACCATGTTTTTCGTTATCTGGTCCTATTCCAACCAAAAACAACCATTAATCTGCATTTTGCCCGGTGGATCTCTTTCCGGCCATTCCGTTCCTTCAGGATGCTGCTGTCATATAGGAAAAAACAAATATCCGGTCAGACAGGAACCAGACTGTTTTGGACCGGCATGCTCATTCTTCCAGCAGCCTGCCGTAATCATTCCACTCGCCATACATCCGGTGTTTCCGTGTTTCCCGGATCAGATGATCCAGGCTCTGATGGTAAAGTGCCTCATCCCGCTGCCTGTAAAAGGCCACGTTATAGGCCCGGATCCGCTGGTACAGCGGTGGAAACGCACGGAACGCAGTCCATACGCGTGCCTTTTTCAGTGCCGCTTCCACTTCAGGATCGATCCGAAAACTCCTCGGCCCCATTTTGGGCAACACGGCCCGTCCGGCATCCGTCATCAGGCCCAGGCGTTCGAGCCGGCGTACCCGCTCCTTGTTCAGTTCAGACCAAGGACTGTTCTTTTTTCTTGGGGTAAAGCGCTGCATGCTGATACCGTCCATCTGCTTCTGGGTGCTGTCAATCCATCCAAAGCAGAGGGCTTCCTCCACAGCATCAAGATAGTAAAACGCACCGTCGTCCGCGGGTCTTCCCCGTCTGACCTGCACCCAGCATTCCGTTTCCTGCCCATGGGAGGCCAGCCACGCCCGGAAAGCCGCACGGTCCCTGACAGGAAGGACATTGCCCATGTTTCCTTTTTCCAAAACCTCCGGCTCTCCGCCCGGATCATTCACGGCCTTCAAATGCAGATCCATCCTCTCCATCCCCGGACAGCATAATAGGAATCCGCCCCGTTATGAAACGTAAAAACCATGCCGTATCGGTTCTCACAGAATAAGGCACCTCCCTGCTGACGGACCTCATCGGGTGTGGCAATCCAGCTGGATGTTTTCAGGTCAAACGAACCCAGAGCCTGCAGTTTTCGGTAAAGATTCTCTGTCAGAAGCTGAACACCCATCGCCTCCGCCTGCCCGGCTGCACTGCCGGTCGGTGGATTTTTGGCACGCTTCAGCAGGGCTTCATCATCATAGCACAGGCTTCTGCGTCCGGCTG
>ONVN01000362.1 GCA_900321295.1 uncultured Eubacteriales bacterium | reverse complement strand
GACCCGCTGCTGAATGACTTTGTCCGGGATGAAAACGGTGACTTCACCGGCTGGGTGCTTGAGCTCGGCCTTGGGCCCCTGATGGGCAACATGTATGAAGCCCTGGGCTGGTATTCCCCGGAACAGCCCACCGTCGAAGTCATGTCCATTGTGACGGATGACATGAAAAAATGGGGCGTGACCGGCGTGTTTGACGCCTTCATCGAAGATGAGCTTCAGGTCCAGTCCATTCACGAGATGGACGTCAGCGGCAAGCTGAACATGTACTATAACATGGCGGTTGTCATGACCGATTACAGCGAACTGGAAGATGTGCTTGCCACCATCCATGCCCTGGATGAAAAGTACGGCACCGAACACGTCCGCATCGATACCGTGAAGATCTTCTACGACGGCACCAACGAGCTCGGCGACAGCGCACTGATCGAAGGCACCATCCTGAACCCCGATGATCACGGCTTCATGCTCCTCGACCACGACGAAACCAAGGCCGTCATCCGCCGCTGCAATGAGGAAGGCCTCGATGTCCATTTCCATATGGTCGGCGACCTTGCCTTCCGTACCGTCTGCGACTGCACCGAGGAACTCCTGGAAGAACTCGGTTCCCTGAAGATTCAGGTGGAAGTCTGCCACTGTGAGCTTGTGGATCCTGCGGATATGGCACGTCCTGCCCAGCTGGGCATCCTTGTCAACTGGACTCCCCACTGGTCCGGCGGATATTTCGGCGATGCAGCCCGCCAGTACCTCGGAGAAGAACGCTTTGACAGCATGTACCAGTTCAACCCCATCATTGATGCCGGCGGTATCGTGACCTTCGGCAGCGACGTCTACTCCATGTTTGAAGAGAACCGCGCCAATCCTTATTTCGGTATGCAGACCGCCATGACCCGGATCGACATTGAGTGGCCCATGGATGAAGAGAATCCCATGCGCGCCAGGGAAGACGCCAAGCTTTCCCTGGAGAAACTGCTCAAGGGCTACACCCTTCATGCTGCCATCCAGCTGCGTGTCGACGATATTGCCGGTTCCATTACGGTAGGCAAGCGCGCCAACTACAACCTCTACAGCGTCGATCTCTTTGAAGTTCCCGAGGATCAGTTCCAGTATGTTATTCCTGATACGGTCGTCTTTGAGGGCCGCGTCCTGAATCAGTGACCCTTCCGCTCTCAGGTCCGTTTCCCGTCCGGGAAACGGGCCTTTTCCGTCTCTTCCGGTGTACCGGAAGAGCACCTTCTGCAGGCCTGTACTTGATTTCATTCCTGTTTTCCCCTACAATGAGACCAGAAAAGAATGCAGCAGAAAACCAGGCTGCCGGGGTGCCCGTCCATAGAATATCCGCACGGGAATTTCCGTCTGCCTGTATGGGAGGAAAACCATATGGCCTATACCGCGCTGAGAAAAATGCGTCAGATGAACCAGGAGGAATTCGGGAAGGACCTCGGCCCCATGGAGCCTTACCGTTACGGCGGTGAAACATTGGGCTCTGACCTGAAATCCGCCGCACTTCGTTTCCTTCATGACCGCTGTGAAGACCTGCGCTTCGATCCCGAAATCGAGGCGGAAGAGGAAGAAACCTGTACCTGGAAGGGCACCAGCATTGCCCCGGGACAGATTCCCTACAACATGCAGATGGATATCGACCGCCTCTGTCTGGAGCGGGAACTTGAGCATTTCATTGATTCCGGTATTGCAGAGGATGCCTATACCGTCTATTACTGCTACCTTGAGATGTTCTTCGGCCGGTATGGCAAATCCAAAAAAATGGTGGAACTGCTCAGTGAGTTTGAGGCCAACGGCAGCTCCCTGCTGCTCAAGCACCGGGACCACTATTCGCATTCGGTCTATGTGTTCGCCCTGGGTCTTGCCATCTATGAAACCAATGAGCCCTTCCGCAGAGCCTTCAAAACCTTTTACGGCTTTGACCCGGATACAGAGGATGAGAAGACAGACCATCTGGCGGCCTGCTTCTTCCTTGAATACTGGGGACTGACCTCCCTCTTCCATGATATCGGCTATCCTTTCGAGCTCCCCTTTGAACAGGTCATGTCCTATTATGAAGTCAATCACAAAACACGCGGCGAGAACAGCCTGTTCATCGGCTACAGGAATGTGGATGTCCTGACAAAAATCGACAGCGAAACCGCGAAGCAGTTCGAAAAGCTCTACGGCCGGTCATTCCATTCCGTCACGGAGCTCCTGTCCTATGACATTGCCCGGAAACTCGGGAAAGCTTACGGGTTCACCGAAGGTTACCTGATGAATGTGCTGGAAAAGAAACCCAGGGAACCCGAGAAATTCGGATACTTCATGGACCACGCTTTCTTCAGCGCAGCCCGGCTTTACGTGGAGCTTGCCGACACATTCCGGGGCGACCTCACGAAAGCGCATGTGGACGCGCTCTCCGCCATCCTGCTGCACAACAGCCTGTACAAGTTCTCCATCGCCTTTTACAAGGACCAGCCCCGGACCAAACCGACCCTAAAAATGGACCTGCATCCCCTGGCCTACCTTCTCATGCTCTGCGACGAGCTCCAGTGCTGGGACCGGACCGCTTACGGCCGCAACTCCCGGACCGAACTCCAGCCCATGGCCGTTCTGTTTGATTTCAGCGGAAACAGCATCCATGCAACCTACCTTTTCGATGAGGATGAAAAGGGCAAAATCACGGCCTACGAAAAGGAGTATGCCGCCTGGAAGAAGAACCCCGACCCGGAAAAGAAGCCCCGGCTCAAAGCCTACAGCAGTATGGCCGGCAAAGATCCGGATTTCCAGAAAGACATCGAGCGCATTGTGGACACCTCCCTCATCCCGCTTTCCGTGGAATGCGGGCTTGCCCCTGCCAGCCGGGAGAACAAGCATATCTATCTCTCGGTCAGCAATTTCCTCCACATCCATGACTTCTCCGTCGCGCTCAATGCCCGCTATTCCTATGAGGGCAAGGAGGACAAAGTCTCCACCGAGCAGCTGGAAAGCGAGTTTGAAGCCCTGTCCCTGGAATACAAGCTGTCGAATATCAACCAGGTCAAGAGCTTCAGCCGGTATCTGAATGTCATCCACTGCTTCTACACCGACCGCCCGGTCCTGTTTGACATGCTCAGGGAGTTTACCCCGGAACAGATCAATCTGTTTGGTCCGCTGGAACACGAGCGCTGGATCCGCGAGCACCAGTCCATGGGCTGGCGCTGCGACGATACCTATGAGCATGTGAAGGTCCCCCGAGGCGTCAACCGGAAGGCCTACAAGAAAATGCTGCGTGAACAGATGCGCTGCCATGCACTCGCCATGGATGGCAATCCCACCAGCGAGGAGATCCGGGCTCATTACTTTGCACTTCCCGAATCCGAAAGGGAGAAAGACTGGAAACCGTTCAACAGCATGCTGAAACTCATCCGCAAGTTTGACGGGCTGCGTATTTATCTCCTGGACGATTAAACCTTCCGCACAGAAAAGCTGTCTCCGAACGGACAGCTTTTTCTGTGTGTTCGGAGACAGGCTCTGTAAAAAGAACGGAAAATGCAGTAAAATGAAAAGGTATCCCGTCGGGAAAAAACTTCACGCATCCAAACGTCCGCAAGGAGGAGGGGTATCCCATGCTGGAAAAGCAGAACCGGAAGGAGTGCCTGCTTTCCCTGATCAGTGCCGTCATTGTCGTTTTGTGTTCCTGCATCGGCATTGTGATGAATCTGACCACACTCCATGATGAGAATTTCGATCACATGGGGATTCAGACATTCTGCATGTTTACCGTCAATTCCAACATCCTGGTGGCCATCACCATGGGTCTGATTGTTCCCTACGCGATTGACGGCCTGCGGAAACGGTATTTCCATCTGCCGAACTGGCTGGTGGTGCTTGTGTTTACCGGCTGTGTTTCCGTCACGCTGACTTTCCTGGTCTCCCTGTTCGTGCTGGCACCCGTCAAGGGGTTTGTCCTGATCTTTACCGGGTCCCGGTTTTTCCTGCACGGACTCGGGCCGGTCTGTGCCTTCATTGCCTTCTCCTTTTTCATCACCGATCATTTCGTGACCTACAGGAACTGCCTTGTCTCCCTGGTCCCGGTCCTTATCTACGCCTTTGTCTATTTCACGCTGGTGGTGCTCATCGGAGAGGAAAACGGGGGCTGGAACGATTTTTACGGTTTCGCCACGCGCCTGCCGGTCTGGATTCCCATGCTGCTGATCCTGCCCATTACCTTCGGCATTGCCTGCCTGCTGCGTTTCTTCCACAACCGTTCTTTCCGCCGGCTGCGGGAAGTCAGGGAAACCAATGAGTTTTCCAGGGAATACCTGATCCAGGAGATCACCTACCTGGCCAGGCAGAATGCCATGGCCGACACACTCCACTCCGACATCGTGATTCCAAGACGCTTTATCAAGTTCCTGATTGAGAATACCGACAGTGACAAATCGGTGCGCGATGTGTGCAGCATGTACCTGAATATTTTCCTGGACAACACAAAATACTGAATCCTTTTCCGCAATCGAATCGGGACCGTCTCTTCCCTGAGACGGTCCCGATGTTTTCTTTTCTTTTTTCTTAACAGACGGCCTCCGTAATCGCTTCACAGAACGTCGGATGCGGACGCACCGCACGCTGCATGTCCTTCAGCGTCAGTCCGGATACCAGGGCCTGGGTAAACTCGCTGATCATGTCGGACGCACGTTCGCACATCATCTGGGCACCGAGCAGCTTTCCGCTTTCCTTTTCATACACGACCCGGATATATCCGCGTTCTGCACCGCTCAGGACGGTCTTGCCGTTCGCGGTCATCAGCACCTTGTGGCTGTCCGCCTGGATGCCGGCCGCCTTTGCCTCGTCCAGGCTCATGCCGACACAGGCAATCTCCGGTTCGGTGTAAATGCAGGAAGGAATATACCGCACATCCGCACAGGGTGGCATACCGGCCATATGACGCACGGCATTCCTTCCGGCTGCCGTGGCAGCATGTGCCAGCATGATACCGCCCGTCACATCTCCGACCGCATAGACACCGGGAAGATTTGTCTCACCATACGTATTGACAAGGATTCTCCCCCGTTCCATGGCCGGCTGTCCGTTGTCACCGAACAGGTTCTCCGTATTCGGACGTCTGCCGACACTCACCAGCACCAGGTCTGCCTCCACCGGGTCCTCGCCATCCAGGTTCAGTCCCAGGCTTCCATCCCCGTTTTTCCGGATCTCCTGCACGCGCGCGCCGGTCATAACCCGGACGCCGCGTTTTTTCATCAGCATTTTCAGGCTCTGTGCGATCTCGCGGTCCAGGTTCGGAAGCAGCTGCGGCATGGCCTCAATCACCGTCACGGAGGAGCCGAGGGCTGCATACAGAGAGGCAAACTCCACCCCAATCACGCCGCCTCCGATAATCGCCAGACGCTCCGGTTTTTCGGATCGTTCCAGCAGCTCATCGCTGGTGACCACGCCTTCCAGATCCATCCCCGGAATCGGCGGCAGTGCCGGACGGGAGCCTGTTGCCAGGAGGATATGGGTTCCCTGCAGGCTTTCTTCGCCGTCTGCGGTCTTTACCGAGACGCAGCGGTTCTCCAGAAGTGTTCCCGTTCCACGGTATACATCGATCTTTTTCTTCGCTGCTGTCGTTTCAATGCCCTTCCGGAGCTGCGCAACCACATCGTTTTTCTGCGCCTGCATCTGCTCCCCGTCAGCCGTGATCTGCTCCGCCCGAATGCCGAACAGGCCGGCTTCCTTCAGCTGCCGGTACAGTTCCGCGGCATGCAGCAGGGATTTGGTCGGTATGCACCCATGATTGAGGCAGGTTCCCCCGAGAGCTTCCTTTTCCACCAGGGCTGTCTTCATGCCCAGGTCTGCCGCCTCAAAGGCGGCCTCATATCCGCCCGGGCCGGCCCCGATCACAATCAGGTCATATGCCTTCATGGTCTGTCCTCCTGCGTCTCTGT
>ONVN01000031.1 GCA_900321295.1 uncultured Eubacteriales bacterium | reverse complement strand
ACTTGCCATTGACCGGAACCGACAGGTCTGGACTTCCATCAATGATCTTCTTGACCAGTTTGCCCTGTTCTTTGCCAATGACCGGCTTTCTCTGGATGATCTCTGCAGCATGCTGGAATCCTCCCTGTCCGCCAAGCATATCCGTTCGCTTCCGCAGAAAAGCAATGCTGTCTTTGTTGGTCCGCCTGAAATCTTTTTCTCTTCCGGAATCCGCCGCATGTGCGTCATGGGGCTTCAGGAAAATGAGCTCAGCTCTCCTTCCGGTCTTCTTTCCGGTGTCGAAAAGAAGCAGCTTGAAGACATGGTGCGTGACCTGAACCGCCAGTATTTTGACGAGATGAAGGATTCGCCTCTTACGCTTCAGGATCTCCGCACCCGTCCCTACGCCCGCCTGGGCCTGTCTATTGTGGACCAGGCCGCAAGGCTGAAACAGCAGATTTATCAGGCCGTCTCCATGGCGAGAGAAAAACTGATGCTGAGCTGTTCCTCTGCCAAACCCAATGGTACGGTTCTGACGCCATCAACTGCGTTTGTGCGGCTTGCGAGAATTATCAAAGAAGTCAATCCGGCCAACATCAGCGGAGGCCTCATGCAGGACGGTCTGCATCCTTTCTCCCCTGCGTTTGCGCTGGAACGTCTCGCCGTCATGCTCCGGAACCGGGCCAGTGATCAGGACACCATTCTGGCCGGTTCGGATGACCGTGCACTGCTCTGGCAGAATGCACTTGCATCTCTTTACCATCGTCCGGAATGGAATCAGCGCGTACAGGCCGTTCTTCGTGGTCTGCATGTCTCTGTCAAGACCAGCGGAATTACGCCTGAACAGGCATCGGTACTCTCCCTGACAAACGGAATGTCCGTTTCCCGTGTACAGCGTCATATGCAATGTCCCTATATGGGATTCATGGAATCCGGTCTGCGTCTGCAGCCGACTGGTCTGTTCACCTATGAGAACAATGAGCGCGGAACCTTTTATCATGCCGTGATCGCAGGTTTTTTCAACGATGCCATGAAGCTTCCCGAATGGCCTCAGATTTCTCTGAAAGACCAGACAAGGCTCCTGAATCGTGTGCTCCATGAAGAAACAAGGGAATGGAAGAATTCGGTCCTCGGATCGGATATCGTCCATCAGTTTCAGGGGGCCCAGATCGTACGGAGCGTCCGAAACAGCATTGAAAGCATGATGCGTGCCTTCCAGAAAAGCAGTCATTTCCTGCCCGTCGGTTTTGAGGTGGGCTTTGGTGCCTCCGGGGATTTCCATGGTCTTCATTTTCCTCCGGTTCAGATTGAGCTGTCGGACGGCATGAAGATCGCTTTTTCAGGCATCCTCGACCGGGTGGATACCGTCACGCTGCCCGATGGAAGAAAATACAGTCTGGTGGTTGACAACAAAAGCAGCAGCAGAGATCTCATGCAGAATTCCATCCATGCCGGCCTTCAGCTTCAACTCCCTGTCTACATGACCGCCTTGCAGCAGGGGCTTCCCGGATTTCAGGTTGCCGGGGGACTCTATCAGCCGGTCAAGGATGTCCTGATCGCCAGTGAAGATGAAGCGGTCATTCTGAACAAAATGGAAAAGGAAATGCAGGCAAGCGGCATGATCCTCGATGACGCACTGGTGCAGGCTGCTGCGATGCCCGTCAAAATCCCCTCAAGAGCCTCCTCCTCCGATGCCATCACAGTCGTATCGCCTGATGAAATGAAAAACATCAACCAGGGAGCTCTCGATGTCATCCGCCATGCTGTGGAAGATATCCGAAAAGGCAACACAAGCCCCGCCCCCGTCCGGGACGGACAGAAGTCTCCCTGTGAATTCTGCTCCTACTGCATGGCCTGTCCCTTTGACAGCCGCATGAAAGGCGGTACCGTGCAGGTTGTTGACCATCGCAAAAGAATCCCTGCAAAACAGAACTGAAAGCAAACATCACAGGAAAAGCTCTTACCCTCGCTTTTCCTGTGATGTTTTGCTGTTTCCGGGCATCAGCAGGTCGGATCCAGTACACTGACACGGCACGCTGTTCCTGAACGAAGAGCATACAGCCACATTTCCCTGACAGGCCGGCCGGTCAGTCTCTCCAGTGCAACACGATACCAGTTCATCTGCATTTCGTGCCTCGGCACAAAGTTTTCCGGTTTCGTATCCCAGTCCGTCTTGTAATCAAGAAGAACCCATGCATCCTCCTCAAGGAAAGCGACATCAATAATCCCCTGTACAATCGTTGGCTTTTTGTCCGTAATCTGCATGGCAAATTTCCATTCGCGGTGCAGTTCACGGCTTGCAAGCATGCGCTGCCCCAGTTCGCTTTCAAAGAATGCAGCCACTCCTTTAAAGCGGATCCTTGCCGTTTCTTCATGGGTCATGATGCCTGTCTGTTCAAGGTGTTCGGCTTCGTCCCGCACCGCACTGTAGTAATCCGACAGCGGATTTCTGAGCATTTCCAGATCCACCAGTCTCAGGAACCGATGGGTTGTGGATCCCACATCCACCGCCAGAACTTTCTCTTCCTCCAGGAAGGCGGGTCTTGATGCGACCGGACTGAGACGATAGGTATGCAGTTCCGTTTCGCTCTTCCGCTTATCCTCGACGGTTTCTTCCTCTTCAACGATTTTTCCGGATGCCCCTGCTTTTCTCTGCTGGATGAGGCTGGATACACTGGTTTTTACCGGTGCCTCCTCGATTTCCTCCGGAAGATACATTACATCAGCTTTTGGTCTTTCCGCAAGGATGCGCTGAATCCGTACGTCTGTACTTTCCTCCAGATCATCGCTGTCTT
>ONVN01000040.1 GCA_900321295.1 uncultured Eubacteriales bacterium | reverse complement strand
CTGCAGCAGCCGTGCTTGCTGTTCTGCTGCTGGCTGTGTTTTTCCTTCTTCCGCTGCTTCAGAAGAAGACGGACAAAAAGGTGCAGGATGCAGGGGGAACGCACTATGCTGTTTCCGATTTTGACCGGACGACGCCCAATGAAGACGGGAAAGCCTATCTGACGATCGAAAAGACCCTCACGGTTCGTCCGGGAGACGGAAAAGATTATTATGCGATCAACTTCACAGCCCATGAGGACAACGGCATTGCATTTTCCACAGACCGCATGGACCTGGTGATTTTCTTTGAAGATCATGCGGATCCCTATGTCTTCTCCCACAATGATCTGGCCGGAGCGGGCTATAACCCGGACATCCCGGCGTATGGTTTCCTTTCCGTCGACAACGGATTTCCCACAGACCAGAAAGGCCTGAAGGGCATGAGCATCCGGATCATCGGAAAAGACGAAAATGGCGCCGAACTGATTTTTACCTCCTATCTGCCGATTCCCTGACGGATGGTGTGAGGATGGCGGCCCCCTGTGGGGCCGTTTTTTCTTTGCAGTCAATGGGCGGAATGCAGGGGAGTCCCGCATTGTGACGCAGAAGTCCCGCATCGGGACGTGACATCAGCCACAGCCTCCTTTAGGATCAGATTATCCGAAAGATGAAGGAAGGGGGCTGTATGCTGATTCATTCCGGATGGATTGCGGCGGCCTTTCTGGCAGGTGTCCTTCTGACATCCTGGCTGAAGGAACGCAGACCATCCCTTAAGGCCAGGGTCAGGAAGGCTGCGGTCTTCCGCGGAAAGACCTGTCATGAGGTCATCCGCGAAATGAAGACACCGCAGCGGACCATCCAGATGCCGGACGGCAGGATCCGGCGCATCTGGATGGAAAACGGATATCGTATTTCCCTCCTGTTTGATGCGAAGGACCTGTGTCTTGGGGTGGAAGAAGAACAGGAGGGGAAGGAGAACAGGGGTTCCGATGTTCAGGGGACCATGCGGCCTTCGGGAAAAGGATCGCTGTCCCGAAGATTTGCTCAGTTTGGCCGTATGGAAGAAGAAAAGAAGGAGGAAGGAAGAGAAATATGAAGCATCCATGGATACGGATGGTCATCTTTCTGATGATCGTTATGCTGGTATCTTCTGCCGCGCAGGCAGAGGTCGGAGAGACGTATATCCTGGAGTATGCCTACGGAGAGGAAGCCTTTGACCGGCATATGAACGGGTCAGCCAATGAAGTCGAATTCCAGGGCAATTGGTACAGTTTTGATGAGTCCCTGAACGGGAATGAGTTTGATCATGGCCTCAAACTGTATGGAGGAAATACGCACAATGTCTTTGAATTTGAAGTTCCCCAAAATATGTACTCCGTGGAGGACAACGGAGAACCTGTACGGCTCGGCGTGCTGACCATTCCCGTGGAGCGCAAGACAACCATGTATCGTTTTGAAGGCAACCGGATCAGCGGGGAATTTGTCCTGACAGAAGAGGACGTCCTGACCGATACATATGTTGAGGAGATCTTTCTTCCGAGAGATCAGCAGGGGAATCCTGTTCTGGTCGATCTGCTGTATCTGTTTTCTTCAGGGTACGGGACGAATATGAAGTACTATGCGACGGCCCTGTATATCAAGTATGAAGGATATGTGGCGCGTCACAAGGAACTCACAGGTGAAGTCAAAAAGACGGTGACGCCGGAACCTACGGTGGAGCCAACTGCAGAGCCGACGCCGGAACCTACGGTGGAGCCAACTGCAGAACCGACGCCGGAACCCACGCTGGAACCGACTGCAGAGCCGACGCCGGAACCCACGGTGGAGCCAACTGCAGAGCCGACGCCGGAACCCACAACGGAACCGACCGCAGAGCCGACGCCGGAAGCCGCCCCGGAATCCGTATCACAGAGCACAGAAATGCCCCATACGGAGAGGGAAGAGGCTGCGGACGGTCCTGCGCAGGATGGCTTCCCGGCCGGTGACTGGTACCTCTGCGGTGCGCTTTTCCAGGAGGAAGCGTGTGACCCTTCCACGTTCGGCATAGAATCCGGCGTGTTTCACCTGATGGCCGATGGATCCGCAGCCTTCGAGGGCAATCAGGAAGTCAATGGGTCCTGGTCCTATGATGGTCAGAACGTCACGGTGACGGTTTTCATGGAAACCGGGGAAATGGAGATTGAACTGATGCCCACGGACTCCGGAAAAGCAACGATGATGTGGAATGTTGAAGGCTCCCTGTATCTTCTATTCACACAGGACCGGGAAAAGGCGATCAAACCGCCCGTGTACGGTGAAGCGGTCCAGGGGTCGGTCACCCTGCCGGGTGGTCTCAAGTTTGGCATGAGTGTGGATGAAGCGGTTGCCGTGTCCGGATTCTACAAGTATGGAACCGTTGATCGGGAATTTGCGATGCTCAAAGCACGCGGATTTGATGAGATGACCTATCTGGGCAGTCAGGATGTCCGGATCAATGGCCAAAAAGTATCCTGTTATGCCTATTTTACAAAAGACGGGCTCAAGCAGATGGAATACATTCTTGATGCGCAGCAGGGTGATGGAAAAAAGGTGGGACTCTATCCGGCCGTGAAAGAGGCTTTTGACCGCATGGAAGAAGCCCTTCAGTCGAAGTATGGCCCCCCGGTTTCCAAGGAACAGTCCAGACATCAGTTCAAAGCCAATTTCTATGATTTTTCCTGGTATGTGTCGGGCAAAAAATGGGAGCGTTCAGCCCTTGGCAATAACGACTGTCTGTCGACCCGAATTGTCAAGTTGGAGAACGGCGGCACGGTCTATATTGATCATTTCTGTGATACGTATGCATGGGGACAGGAAAAAGACTGGTCGGGCAAAACCTATACGGATCAGCATGTCCTGACCTACACATTCTATGATTTCCAGGTGGACACGACGGAAAACACCATGGATATTGGTTTGTGAGCAGGAAGAACAGGAAAAACCGCTTTCCGCCGGCCGTTTCAGGCCGGCGGTTTTTTGCCGGAAGCAAAAAAGATTCCCGGACATCCGGGAATCTTGAGAACGCGATGCATGGACGCTTATTCAGCAGGAACGAGATCGGAGGTGCCAAAAGTGATAATGCTGGCCACCGACCGGGAGGCTGTGCCCTTATAGTTGAGCTGCTCGCCCATAAATACCAGGGAGGTCGTTCCTCCGCCGTCGAGGTTCAGGGCCTCCTGCACGCCCAGTTCAATCATGCGGCCCGCCAGGAAGGGAAAGTAGCATCCGGCGGATTCCTTGACGCGGCCTTTGACGGTCAGGATGACATAGTGTCCGGGCTCAATCATCCCGATGGCGGACCTTGGTTCCTTGTAATGGTAATATTTCGGCTTGAGCATGTCTGGTCCGGGTTCCCCGTTCGTGACGAGGATGGGGCCGAAGGAGAAGACATCGGTTGCCCCCATTTCCAGGTATTCCTGGGCGGTGTGTTCTCCGTTGTCGAAGCATTTCATGGAACCGTCCTGGAAATACGCGAGCACCTCCTGCTTTGGGAACCCGCTGTTTGCCTTGAGCTTGGCTTTGTCATAGAGGATTTTGCCGTCCCGGATGATCACCCCGGGACTGGTTTTGTTCCGGACACGGAAGACATAGTGGTCGTCGGAGATGGCCAGCACGGCATGGACCCGGCGTGCCAGCACCTGGGAGCGGAGCATTTTGCCGGAGGCAATCTTTTCAATGCGTGCGGTATGCAGGCGTTCCTCGCTCTGGGTTCGCACATCGGTCTCATACCAGACCAGCGGATAGGAGGGATCCTCCAGCCGGCGGATGTGCACCTGAAGGGTGGAGGACAGGTAAATCCACTGTCCGTCATCCGCATCGATGAAGACAAACTCCTCCGTTTCGTCCTTCAGGAAGCCGTTTTCATCCCGCTCCGGGGTTTCCGGTTCCGGGCCGGGCGTGACGACCGGTCTCGGGCTGACATCCACTTTCGGTGTTTTTGTGGGTTTTGGCGTTTTGGTGGCATTGGGGTCCCGGGTCGGTTTCGGTGTCTTTGTGGGCTTCGGCGTCGGTGTCAGCGAGGCCAGGTAGAGGTATTCCTCCGCCGTCATCCCGTTCGCGGCCAGGCAGGTGTCCGAATACAGCAGCTCCTGCATCGCAGGGTCTGCAATGCCGGTCACTTCCAGACCGTTGAGCTTCTGGAATTCCCGGACACGCTCGGCGGTGGTCTCATTGTAGACCTTGCTGAACTTGGTGGTCTTGAAATATCCAAGGTCATACAGACGCTCCTTGAGCGCATGGACGGCTGCCCCGCCGTCCCCCTCGAACAGCGTGGTATAGCTGTCGGCCACAGCAAAGGAGAGCATGAGGAGCAGCAGAGCAATCAGCGGCAGGATCCGCAGCGCATGTTTCGGCATGGAAAGGCCTCCGTAGATCAGGATGGGATCGTCGCAGAGAGATAGAAGGGTTTCATGTCATCCAGCCGGAGCAGCATGGGGAAGCGTCCCGAGGCGGCGCCGGTGTCAATGTCAGCCCAGGTCGGGGTGAGGATCATGCGGTCCGCATAGGCTGGGCCGTAGGCAATGGTCGGCGTGTGTCCGAACACGGTAAAGATATCCGTGAAATAGATGTCGTCGAGGGATGGCCGGTTCCACAGCAGATCGTCCGGCGTGTAGGCAGCGATCGGGCGTCCGGGCTGAAAATTGCCGAGCCCGGCATGGGTGAGCAGAAACTGGCGGCTGCGGATGCGGCGGATGTCGGAAAGCGGGGCCTTCCGGAGATAGGAGAAGATGGCACGGACGGCACCAGGATCTTTTTGCTGGAGATCGTGCAGCGCTTCCAGGGTCGGCTCCGCACCGTTGGAAAGCCAGGTGTTCAGGAGTTCCATCCGGAGCGGATCAAACTGGGAGAGCATCCGGTCCGTGATATTGTCCAAAAGAAAGGAACAGGAGAGCATCATGGCCTCATGGTTGCCGAGGATCATGCGGACATTGGGCTGATCCATCATCCAGCGCAGCAGGGTAATCCCGCCGTCACCGTTGCGGTCAATGACATCGCCCAGGATGATGAGTTCATCTCTTTCCGTGAAACCGGCCAGGTTCAGAAGGCGGAGCAGTCCCGAGAGGGGAAAACCGTGCAGGTCCGAAGTGACATAGATCAAAGAGTGTTTTCCTCCTGTCAGGCGTTTACAGGTCCTGCCGGTTGGTCAGGGCATACATCATGATGCCCGCGGCCACAGCGGCATTGAGGGATTCAGCAGCGCCATGCATGGGCAGGCGCACGAGATGGCTGGCAGAAGCAGTGACTTCCGGGGAGATGCCATTTCCCTCGTTCCCGATGATGAGGCACCAGGTATCCGGCAGGGAAGGCAGCATGGAGAAGAACGGGTCTCCGTCCAGGCGTGAGGCGAGGACCGGCATATCCAGGGTACGGAGGCGGGAAGCGAGATCCGGACATTCCTCCACGGGCAGATGGAATACGGAGCCCATGGTGGCACGGAGCACTTTCGGGGAGAAAGGATCTGCACACTGGGACGAATAGAGGACGCCGTCAAGGCCGGCCGCATCGGCAGTGCGCAGGATGGTGCCTACGTTTCCGGGGTCCTGGACACCGTCCAGGGCGAGCAGACGCTTCCCGGTGACCTGCTGATGCTTCATGCGCATGACAGCGGCAATGCCCTGGGGCGTTTTTGTATCACAGACGGCCGCCAGCAGATGGGCGGGGACAAGAAAGGTTCTGTCTTCCGGGTATCCTTCGGGCAGTGGCACATCCTCCTGGAGGATGAGTGCAAGGAGCTCGAAGGAAGAGTTCAGGGCTTCCCCGACGGATTTGAAACCTTCCACCAGGAAGGCTCCCTCTGCTTCCCGGCCGCTCTTCGTTTTCAGGGAACGCCAGGCCTGGACGCGGGGATTGTGCATGCTGGTGATTTTTTCCATACAAACCTCAGTTGACGCCGCGGAAACCGTTTCCGATGATTTCCGATGTGTTGGTGATGAGCAGGAACGCGCCGGGATCCGTGGCGCGGATAAAGCGGCGGAGATAGACACCCTGGCGGCGGTTGACGACGGTCAGGATGACCTCGCGGCCTTCGTGCGTGTAAATGCCCTCGCCGTGCAGGCGGGTGGCACCGCGCCGGAGATGGTTGATGATGTACTGCTCGATGGGCTCCGGGTTGGCCGTAATGATGTGGAAGCATTTGTTCGTGTTGATGTTTTCCAGCACCATGTCGACAAGCAGCGACTTGATGACCAGGCCCAGGATGGAGAAGAGTCCGGTCGTCATGCCGAAGGCGAAGCAGGCGGCAAAGGTGATGATGCAGTCGGAGATCAGGAGGGCACGTCCGATGTCCAGGGTCGTGTACTTGCGCATGATCATGGCGATGATGTCCGTACCGCCGCTGGAGGCCCCGACATGGAAGAGGATGGCCGAGCCGATGGCGGGCAGGGCCACGGCAAAGATGAGCTCGAGAAACGGCTGGTTTGTCATGGGTCCGCTCATGGGCAGGACGCGCTCCAGCACCCAGATGAGGCCGGACTGCAGGAGGGTGACATACGTCGTGTACACCCCGAAGCTCTTCCCGAGGACGATGTACCCGAACAAAAGAAGGACAATGTTGATGATCAGGCCGAAGGTACCCGGCGTGGAGGGAAAGTAGTGGCCGAGGATAACGGAGATACCGCTCACGCCGCCGGTGGAGAAGTTGTTCGTGTACTTGAAGAAGTAGATGCCCACGACCATGATCAGGGTACCGACGGTCATAAGAAGGAAATCCGTGGTGCGCTTGTGAAGGGCGGACGTTTTCGTATTGGACATGGAAGCCTCCTGAAAGATGCTTATTTTCCGACGCAGAAAGTGGAGAAGACACGGTCGAGGAGTTTCTCCTCCACATTGTCTCCCGTGATTTCCGACAGCGCGCTCTGGGCGCGGTCGAGATCCAGGGTGCAGAGATCCACCTCGGCACTCTGAAGGGTATGGGCAGCATCCCGGAGGGCCTGGGCGGCACGCCGGGCGGCATCCATATGCCGGGGCTGCGTCAGGGAGAGCAGGTCACTGACGCGGGCTTTTTTCAGAAGATAGTCCCGGAGGACGGACATGGTGGCAGGCTCAAGGGAGGAGACAGTCAGGATGTCGGCATCCGGCAGAAGTTCCCGGATGCCTGCGGGCAGAAGCACCTGCGGAAGATCCGACTTGCTCAGGCACACGGCCACGGGCAGGGAAGAGAGGTCCCGGATGAGGGCCAGGTCTTCGCCGGTCAGTTCACTGGATGCATCCAGGAGCAGCAGGACCAGGTCCGCCTGGCGGGCGGCACGTCTTGCGCGCTCCACCCCCACGGATTCCACCGGGTCCGGCGTATCCCGCATGCCGGCAGTGTCCGTCAGATGGATGAGGCAGCCGTCCAGCAGGAGGTCACCTTCCACCAGGTCCCGCGTGGTGCCGGGAAGGTCTGTGACAATGGCGCGGTCTTCTCCCAGCAGGGCGTTGAGCAGGCTGGACTTGCCCACATTGGGGCGTCCGCAGAGCGCCACCTGCAGGCCGGTGCGGAGCAGGCGGGCCGCCTTTTCATTGCAGGCTCCCTCCAGGCGGTCCGCCAGCGACAGCATGCGGGGGGCCAGATCGGAAGCCGCTTCCTCCTCGCTGATCTCCTCGGGATAGTCAATGCAGGCGGCAATGCCGGCCTGCAGGGCATACAGATCATCCGATGCCTGACGGATAAAGGCGGAGGCACCGCCCTCGAGCTGATGCATGGCGGCGCGGCGGGCCTGTTCCCCCCGGGCGGAGATGAGTTCCATGACGGCCTCGGCCTGGGAAAGGTCCAGGCGGCCGTTGAGGAAAGCACGGCGTGTGAATTCACCGGCCTCGGCCAGGCGCACGGAGCGGGAAAGAATGAGGTCCAGGACACGATGGGCAATGGCATAGCCTCCGTGCAGCTGGAATTCCGCCACATCTTCCCGGGTATAGCTGTGGGGTGCGCGCATGAGGACGCCCATGCACTCATCAATGACTTCTGCACCGTCCAGCACATGGCCGTAGTACAGATGATGGCTTGTCAGGGTTTCGGGCATGCGTGCAGGCCTGAAAATCTGCCGGAAGACA
Organism: uncultured Eubacteriales bacterium; assembly: GCA_900321295.1. Taxonomy (GTDB): domain Bacteria; phylum Bacillota; class Clostridia; order Christensenellales; family Aristaeellaceae; genus UBA2943. The sequence goes on along the minus strand of ONVN01000040.1, from coordinate 1,747 downwards.
GACTCCGCATCCGGCCCGGAGACGCGGACAATGGCAATGCCGCCTTCCCCCGGAGCGGTGGCAATGGCAGCGATGGTATCGGACATGGGATCGTTCCTTTCGCCGGGAAGACACCCGTAAAGGACAGTATACGTTCAGGAAACGGCTTCGTCAATTGGGTTTTTGGGCTTCCGGGAAAAAGTACAGAGAGGTTTTCCGGAAAATGTTTTCAAACTGTTCATAACTTCTTTGCATGTTTCCTGTATGCTATAGGCGTGTATGAGGAAAGGAGGGAGCATCTTGATCGAAATCCGGGATATCACCAAGGATTACGGAAAACTCAGGGCTTTGACGGATGTATCCTTCACCTGCCCGGACGGGAAGATTACCGGTCTTCTGGGCGTCAACGGGGCAGGCAAGACCACGCTGCTCAATATTGTGACGGGCTGCATGCCTCCGGCTTCCGGGAGCGTACGCATTGACGGACTGGATCTGAAAACGAACGGCCGGGACTGCCGGCGCCATCTCGGTTATCTTCCGGAGCGTCCGCCCCTGTATGATGAAATGACGGTCCGGGATTACCTGACCTTTGTCTGCCGCCTGCGGGAGGTGGAGAGGAGAGGAATCCGGCACCATGTGGACAATATCGTGGACCTCTGCGGTCTGGGCGACGTGCGGGACCGCCAGCTGGGCCATCTCTCCAAGGGCTACCGGCAGCGCGCCGGGATTGCCCAGGCCCTGTGCGGGGACGCCCCGGTTCTGGTCCTGGATGAGCCCACCGTGGGTCTGGATCCCCGGCAGGTGGCGGAAATCCGGGAACTCATCCGGACGCTCGGGAAAGACCATACGGTGCTGTTTTCCTCCCATATGCTGACCGAAGTTCAGTCCCTCTGCCAGCGGATTGTCATCCTGCACCACGGAAAAGTGCTGCGGGAGGAGAAGATCGAGTCCCTGGAAAACGGGGGCAAAAACACGGAGCTCCGGATTTCCGTGCGCGCTTCCGCGAAGGAAGTCCAGAGCGTGCTCCGGGAAATGGAAGGCTTCCGGAAACTGCAGCTGCTTCCGGAAACGGAAGCGGGCTGCACGGAAGGAATACTGGTGGTGTTCGGGGAGACCCGGCATGCGGAGGAAAAACTGTTCCGCCTGCTGGCAGCCCGGGACCTGCCGCTCCGGCTTCTGTACCCGAAAAAGGATACGCTGGAGGAAGTCTTCCTTCAGGTGACGGCACAGGAGGGGGAGACGGCATGACGGCGATCTGGCGCCGGGAGCTGCAGAGCTATTTCTATACAGCCACCGGCTATGTGTACATCGGGATCTTTCTTCTGATCTCTTCCATTCTGTTCCAGCTGCAGATCCTGACGCCCCGGTCCAGTGATCTGCTGACCTTCCTGGGACAGATCAGCTACCTTTGGATGCTTCTGTCTCCGGTGCTCACCATGCGCCTCATGGCCGGGGAGAAGCAGCGGCAGACGGACCGGCTTCTGCTTTCGAGTCCTGTGAGCCTGACGGGGATTGTGCTGGGCAAATACCTGGCGGCCGTGACCGTCATGTTCCTGACAGTGCTTCTGACCGGCCTCTATGTGCTCCTGGTGGCGCTCTACGGCAGGGTGTACCCGGGGGAAATCCTGACCGGATACCTGGGCTTTCTCCTCCAGGGCATGGCCTTTGCGGCCATTGACCTGCTCATGTCCTCCCTGGCCGCGGGCCAGGTGACGGCGGTTCTGTATGCCTTCGGGGCGAACTTCATCCTCTGGATGCTGGATATGCT